>NZ_CP024848.1:1698311-1998974 GCF_003352005.1 Oceanobacillus zhaokaii | reverse complement strand
CAATTCTGAAATAGACGAAGTAAATAAAGATACAGAAATGGTAACAGAATTCGAAGTACAACTTACACCAACTATAATGGTAAATGAAACGATGATAGAGGATCCATTTGATTATGAGGCAATAAAAAATGCTATCGAAAAGGCATTAGAGGAAAAATAGGATATGAATAAAATAGATATTCGACAGCTTTCACTTTATGTGGCTTGGCTAGTTTCAGTCGTTGCAATCATAGCCCCCTTCTAACTTAGGACGGGGCTAATATATATAATATTTTTAAAGGTTTAAGAGCAACTTCTATAGGGATTTAAAGAACTAAAATTCAGAAATGGTCATTGTCAATAAAACTCTGGATTCATTTGTTACATATCCATTCTTTCTAAAAAACACCTCTGGTTTACCTTCGCCTCTCTCAGTTGATAAATATGCCGTTTCAACGTTTTTCTGTGTAAGGATATCTCTTAAATATTTTAATAAACTCGTACCAATTCCATTAGTTTGAACATTAGTTAATACGCAGATTTCATTTATGTAAAAGTTTGATCTATCCCCCCATTGTTCTACATAACCAACTAAAAAACCAGTCATTTGATTATTAGAATTAAAATAACCTATCCCTATATAACCAGGAGTATTACTTATCTAACAATCGTTTATAAGATGTATTAAAACTCCAAGGTTCGTTCCAAGGATTCGAACTAAAAACCTTAGTAAAAATGACTGATGCTTCTTCTAAATTTTTTTTCTGATAATAACCGAACTATATTTTTCACTACTAATTCCTCCTTACAATAAATCATTTTCATATAACATATTTACTCTTCTACTAACCTGCCGTTACTTAAAAAAGACCGCCATATTGACGATCCCTGTTATGTTAAAGCACCCGTTAGTCATACATGTAGCGCAAGACCAGCGCTACACCACAGAGAATGAAAATGGATTTAGTTTGGCGATACTGATTCTACGGCTGGATGAGGAAGGTCGATGAACTATGGTGCGTTAGAGCCCTTCCGTTAGTCTGACTCCTTCGACCACGGTGCATCACAGACTGTCGCTCCCTTACGGGAAGCACTCATGGTAGATTAATCCTTTTCTGGTTGTTGCACCAGCCTCCAATAATATATGCCGTAGAAAGGGTGTTTTCAATGGATGTAATCATTGAAAGAGCCTGTGGTATGGATGTCCATAAGGACAACATTACTGCATGTATCATCACTCCAGAAGGAAAGGAGATTGAAACATTTTCAACTAAAACGTTATTCCTGATTCAGTTGGTTGACTGGGTTAAGAAGCATAGGTGTACCCATGTGGCAATGGAAAGTACAAGTGTCTACTGGAAACCTATTGTCAACTTACTAGAAGCAGAAGACGTTGAGTTTCTAGTTGTGAATGCCCAACATATTAAATCTGTCCCTGGACGTAAAACTGATGTGAAAGATGCCGAATGGATTGCCAAACTACTTCGTCACGGATTACTCAGAGCTAGTTTCATCCCAGACAGAAATCAACGAGAGTTGCGTGAACTTGTTCGTTATCGTCGAAGTATCATTGAAGAGCGCGCTAGACAACATAATCGGATTCAAAAAGTATTGGAAGGAGCAAATATAAAGCTTGGCTCTGTTGTTTCCGATATTATGGGAGTATCAGCTCGTGATATGCTTCATGCCATCGCCGATGGCGAAAATGATCCTGAAAAACTAGCAAACTTTGCGAGACGAACTATGAGAATGAAAAAGGACGAACTTAAACTCGCACTTCAAGGTTATATTAGTGATCATCAACGACTGATGATTAAGACTATATTAACTCATATTGACTTCCTAACGGAACAAATCGATATGTTAGATCAAGAGGTAGCCAATAGGGTGAGTATCTATCAAGAAGATGTAGAGTGTTTAGATTCCATTCCAGGCATTGCGACAAGAATGGCTGAACAAATGCTTGCAGAACTTGGAACAGATATTAAGAACCAATTTCCTAGCGCATCTCAAATGTGCTCATGGGCAGGATTAGTTCCTGGAAATAACGAAAGTGCTGGAAAACGGAAATCTTCAAAAACTAAAAATGGAAACAAATACTTGAAATCAGCTTTAATTGAAGCAGCCCATTCTGTAAGAGGATCTAAAAACTATCTTGGCGCACTTTATCGGCGAACTGCTGCACGAAAAGGTAAAAAACGTGCAGGAATCGTAGTTGCACATGCCATTCTACGTATCTCTTATTATTTACTAACGCGTAAAGAAATGTACGTAGACTTAGGTGAAGATTACTTTGATAAACAAAAACAACAATCAATTGTTCGGCATTCACTTCGAAGACTGGAAAGTCTAGGATACACAGTTTCAATTGTGGAACCAGAAGCGTCTTAAACTGACCCATTCAACTTCAATAGATCTTGGAATCGGGCGCTCTCCCCTTTTTTAAAATGAAAGAGCTGCGTCTTATTTAGTGTTGCCTTTTTATCAATATTTCAGAAGTTAATTTTCATGGTAGTACAATAAGTAAGAAATAGCTGCTGTTCATTTCAACTTCAACTCTTGCACCAGTTAATGCAACAAAAAATCATCAAAACTATTATTCCTTAATTTCAAATTCAGCTCCAAGAACAGATTCGTCTTCGTTTACATTGAAGACTTTAATGATTCGATAGTTTCCTTCTGTCAATTGATAGTCCAAATGTTCAAGCGGTACTGCCTGTTCATAATCCGAATTAGGTTCTATTCCTAAGCTAATGTCTGCGAATGCGAGATTTCTATACGGAATTTGATACCACGTTCCACTTGTTAACTTTTCTATATAGAGAGGTTCTCCAAAACCAACAGTTGTTGTGCCAGTATTCTCTATTTTTAAAATTAGTTCATTCACTTGCGTTGAATATTCTTTTTATCGGTAGTTACTTCAATTATTGTTTGTTCTTCATTTAATTTGTTCGGCAAATCTCCATACTCAGATTCCCTTTCTAAAGAATCAGCTCCTGAATCGGTTACATTGTTCGAACAAGCAGAAATAAACATTGTTATTCCTATCAAGGAAACAAGAATATTCCTTAACTTCATTATCTTAGCCTCCAATAAGATTATTAATAAAAAGAATTTGTTCTCACCTCTGAAAGAACCATTCTTTTCTTTCACTAAACTGCCCCTTTAGTTGAATAATTTCATTTTTAGTATTAACAAAAAGTTCAAAAAATAATTACTAAAGAAAAAGACGATTGTTTTGAACTGCACCCCAATTGTTAGACAAAAATAACAATTGGGGTGCAGTTTTTTATGGTTAAATTTTCTTCTAAAGAAAAACTACAAGCAGTAAAGCGATATTTAGATGGAGGCGAAAGTGGTTTAGATATTGCTCGGTCTATTGGTGTACATCATAGTAACCTTCACCAGTGGATTAAACAGTATGAACTTTTTGGTGAGAATGTATTTCGAAAAAACTATACAACCTACTCTGTAGAGTATAAACTAGACGTACTTAGCTACATGAACGTACAAGGGACGTCTATCAGGGAAACGGCGGCAATTTTTAATATTCCATCTCCTGAAACACTTCGAAAATGGAAAGTTGCCTACGAAACAAAAGGAGCAGATGCCCTAAATGCGAAGAAAAAGGGGCGTCCTTCTATGAAAAATGAAGACCAGAATGTACGAAAGAAACCTATACCTACAAAAGATTCTATTGAGGATTTACAGTCGGAATTAGAGTATTTACGAGCGGAGAATGCATATCTAAAAAAGCTCCAATCCTTAGTTCAGGAGAGAGAAAAATCAAAACTAAAGAAAAAGCGTTAGTAGTTAATGAACTGAGGAAAGAATTTGCATTAGATATCCTTCTCCATATAGCTGAGATAAAGAGGAGTACTTTTTATTACTGGATTAAGAAATCTGCAAATCCAGATCCAGATATTGAACTTAAAACGTTAATTCAATCTATTTATGATGAACATAAGGGACGTTATGGATATCGACGTATTCGTGATGAACTAAGAAACCGTGGATATCAAGTAAACCATAAGAAAGTCCAACGAATTATGAAGGAATTAGGATTAGTTTCTCTCGTAAGAATAAAGAAATATCGTTCCTATAAAGGAAAAGTGGGTAAAATAGCCCCGAATATTTTAGAGCGTAATTTTACTGCTGAAAAACCTAATGAGAAGTGGGTAACTGACATTACAGAATTTAAACTATTTGGAGAGAAACTCTATCTATCTCCAATTCTAGATTTATTTAATGGTGAAATCATCACATATACCATTGGTTCCAGACCAACTTACTCCCTTGTTTCAGATATGTTAAACCAGTCATTTGAACGCTTAACAGGCGATGAGAACCTAATCATCCACTCTGATCAAGGCTGGCATTACCAAATGAAACAATATCGTCACGCCTTAAAAGAACAAGGCATTACACAAAGCATGTCCCGTAAGGGCAACTGTTACGACAATGCCGTAATCGAGAATTTCTTTGGAATTATGAAGTCTGAGTTTCTTTATTTAAGTGAATTTAAGAGTATTGATCATTTTAAACAAGAACTTAAAAAATATATGGATTACTATAATAATAAACGGATTAAGGCAAAACTAAAGGGCATGAGCCCGATACAATATCGAACCCATGCCCATCAAGCTGCCTAATAAAATAACCTGTCTAACTTCTTGGGGTCACTTCATTTTGATAATCGCCTTGTTTCACTCTTGCACTAGTTAGTTTAAAGTGTATTTCTTCAAAATCCTTCTTTTAAAAAGGGCTATCTTAGAATCATTTCAGTAAGCAAACTCGACTGTTGAGTTGTTAAAAAGTGTATAAAAAAACTTGGTATTATACCAAGTGAGAGTTTCTTTTATGTTTACTTTTGAGTATAAGTTCTGTAATAAAACCAAGGATTAAACCAATTATAACAGGGATAACCGAACCGCCTGTTTCAAATATTACCCCTTCGGATGGATTTTCTTTATAAAAATTCCAACTCAAAAATGAAATTTCAAATATGTTTCCGATTGTATATAAAATCCCTATCGATAATAATGATGCTAATAAAGGAAACCAAAATAACTTCTTTTTCACGGATAAAACCTCCTTTTTTCATCTTAATATCTATTCTAACCATATAGCAACTATAAGAAATTATTGCACCAGTTTATACTATAAGCACAAACAATTTTATATCACCTTTTTTCCTATCCAATGAGCAAAAAACAAAACGGGAAAGATTAAAACAATAAAAGGTAGGCTGACATATATAGTATTCCAAGTTATAACTTGACTTTCAAATAAGGAATTAAACAATATTATGCTGTAAGGAAAAACAATAACTATTGATGTTATGACACCAGGTGTAATAGACTGAAGAAGAATAGACTGACCGATATGGGTAAATACATGTAGAAAGAAAACCATTATCATAATTGTAAATAGATAAATATTGCCGAGTGGACCATGAGTAATATATTGACTTGCCATATAAGTTGAACTGCTGACAAATACAAAAATAACTAATACAGCTACCGAGAATTGTGCTGTTGACATTGAAAATTGTTTGATAACCTTATTGGCAATTTTTTTTGACAACTTTTCATGAATAACATCTGAATTCTTATCCATCCACCTTTCAACCATGATAATTTCTTCCAAATCATGAAGAACAAATACAATTGGAAATAGCCAAATAAGTGTTTGGACATTAAGCCATTGTTCCATAACCTCTCCCCCATTCATTTATTTTTTCCTTTTCTAATACTCAGCTGCGACGTTAGTTGAATACCTTCATTTTCAATATTAACATAATATTCAAAAATATTTACTAAAGAAAAGACGATCGTTTTAATGATCGCCTTGTTTTCACTCTTGCACCAGTTATTTTAACAAGTCTAAGGAAATACCTGAGAGTCTGTCTCTAATTACTAACTGTACTTTTCTTGCTTTTTCATTTAAATGAACGTAACTTTGTCCCTCCAATTCCTTTCTTTTCAATATGCATATGCCAGAATCAATTGTGGGAAATTAATCATTAAGGATTTTATATTTTTTATGCACCTTTAACTTGTAAACAATCAAAATAACAACATGTAAGATTCCCAATACAAGGAAAATGTTACTGTATATAGTACCATTCGATGACTGAAGAAATGGATTCCACGAACTACTTGCTTCAATATCAACGGCTCTCCCGTATATCCCCATTGCAATAGAGCCTGAAATGAAATTTTGCATCATTAGCAGGCCCATTCCAACACCTGCATGCTCCTTTGGCAATGTTGTAGAGATCGATTTAGACATGACAATCATCATAAACGATTGGCCGACATTGCCGAAGATTAGAAATAGCGCCATGTACAAAGCATTCGAACCAATTAAAGTTGAAAGCAGGAAAAAGCATACTATTAATAAACTTGATGCAAGAAAGAATAAATTGGGTGTGCCTTTTGAATCCGCAAGCTTTCCACCTTGTCTATTCAATATAGCCGATGTAACAGCAGCGGGTACCATCGCGAATCCAATCAAGCTTGCAGGGAGTTTTTGTACATCTGCTAGAAATAAAGGTGTAAGAAAAAATAGTGAATAACCAATTCCTGTTATTAAAAACGCTAACACTAAATAAGTTGAATATTTTTTGTCCTTAAATAACTTGGGTTGAACAAAAGGATGCTTCGTAGAGTGAATTCGAATGATGAATAAAATCGAAGCAACAATCCCCCCAATAAACCAACCTGCGCCGTTCGTTACACCTAATAAAACTTGGGCAACTGTTAAGGCTAGTAATGCTCCGCCTAACCAATCAAGACTCGTATCAGCTCCTCGCTCATCTCCTAAATATTTCAAGAAAAATGGCAACGTCAAAAGAAGGAATAGAGGGATACAGAAAAGCCAACGCCAATCCACAACACTGACAACTAATGCAGAAATAACAGGTCCAAGTGCACTACCTAAAGCGGTTCCTACAAAAACCGTTCCCATCGCTGTACCTCTTTGTTCAATAGGAAAATATCGTATCGGAATAAGTGTCGCTGTTGCCGGAATCGTCGCCGCGCCAGCTGCTTGTAAACATCTCGCAACAAGCAAAAGCCAATAAGATGTAGAAAAGAAACCTAGTAATGACGCAAAGCTAAAAAGAATTAAACCAAAGGTTAATAAATTTTTCAGTTTATACCGATCTGCTAATTTTCCATAAGTCGCTGTTCCAATCCCATATATAAGGGTATAGGCCGAAGTAACCCAGCTTACTTGAGAGTTTGTGAGCTGAAATTCTTCGCTAATGAGGGGAAGTACAAAATTGAAGAGTAATATACTCATAGACGAAAAAGTAACCGTAAGCATCATAATAATTAATAACTTTTCACTCGCTTGCTTTTTTATCATGTTTCCCATAATACATTCCTCCTTTGTTGATCACAAGAAAGTCTGTACTGACTGACATTTTGGAGTGAAGAACATACTAGGGAGTTAATCCCCTAGTAAATAACGCAACACTTTCTTCAATTAATTTCGCGAATCTTTCATCAGTAAACGCAGGGTCTTCGTTCATTCTTCCATGTGCTAATCCATAATTCATATAGAGAAAGGTAATCGCAATTTTCTCCGGATCAAAGGGGACCAATTTTTTTCTATTTTTCATTTCTGCAAAATAGTTAGTTAAAAATTCTTTTAATGCATGAGGGTGTCTGTGTGAATACTCGTGCAAGCCAGGAATATTTTCCCCTACTTTCATAATGATTCGGAGCATTTTTCGGTTCCGATGCATGATTCTATGATAATTCTGGCTAATTAACAGTAAATCTTCCATGAGGTTCCAGGTGAGCTTACTATCAAAAATGGCACGCATTTCCTCAGCATAATGATATCGGTCAATTGCTTGCTCTAATAAGTTTTGCTTACTTTGAAAATGTCTAAATAGCGTTTTTTCACTGAAGCCAGCTTCCTTTGCAATTTCCTCTGTTGTAACCCCGTTATATCCATTTTTAGAAAAAAGGTCTATCGCGGCAGTAATGATTTTTTCTGTTGTATACTGTTTTCGGTTTGAAGTCATGACTCCTAGTTCAATCCCTTCTAAGAATGTCAGTACTGACTGACATTAATATATTCTATTTTAAAAAATATGTCAATCCGCATCTTGTTTTAATTTACAAAAACAAGAAAGATCATCGTAATTTATACGGTAAATCTCATTTCGGGATGATACTAGAGCCGGCATCGCCACCGCGCTCCGGGGATCAATAAAGTTAAAATGTTACTCAACAATCTGGCCCAATTGCTGAACAAAAATCAAACAGGACTCTTCCACTAAACTGCCCCTTTAGTACAATAACTTCTACGTAAAATAGCGTTATCCTTCTTGAATTAACGCACCCAATAGTTGAAGAAGAAAAGTGATGCTTAATCAACAATCTTGCCCGTTTGCAGTAACCATCATTTCTTCTTATCCATACAATCCGTACAAAAAATTTTACTTTCTTTTCAGATAGGCTTTAATTTCGACCATAATCGTGTTCTTCGGAGCCTTCACCTTCGCATAGATTTCTTCTCCGTCCTGAACTTCTCGATTGCAATTAGAACAATATAACGTGCGTTTGAACATTCGAACACCCCTCTGTTTTTTTTAGAAATTGGTTCGATTCGAACACAAGTAAAACAACACACTTAAACTAACCAGCCCCTTTAGCACAATAGCTGCCGTTTGATCTCCTCTTCAACTATTGCACCCGTTAGCTCAATAACTAAGTTAATTTACTTCGATTTAAAATAAATTATTTCAGGGTCTCCTTCATCCAGGTTTTCAACAACTCCGCTTTGTACGAAACCATTTGCTATGAAAACTTTTTGCATATCTTTGTTTGATTGGTTGGTTGATGAAAATACTTTTTTGGTAGGTGATATATTAACAAAGTAATCCATCAAGGATGTTGCATAACCTTTACGTCTTGCCGTTGGTGATACTATTATCAATGATATAAAACTACAATCAAAGAAATTGGTATTAAAAATTAAAAATCCAAAAATTTATTTTCACTTTTAACAACAATACATCTATCTTCTTCTACTGCTTTTTTTATATAATCCCGTCTAATATCGTTGCTAATAACTTCTCTATCAACTGCAACAATATTTTCTACATCTTCTAATTTAGGTTTCAACACATTTTTTGACTTCAAATTCAACTTCCCCTTAAATTCCTACTTAAAGTATTCTTCCCCGAGAGCACAAGAAGCGACTGTCCTTATTTAACAACCGCACCAGTTAGTAGAAGAGCGACACTAACAAATTATACAAAGAATGAATTATAATTACTGACCAAAGAAAGTTACTTTTCTTATATACAAACCCAAATATAATACCCAAACCAAAAACTGTTATTATGGAACGTAAAATATAAGGGAATTCAAAAAGCCCTTTATAAAACCAAATAGGAAAATGAATTGATACAAAGAGTAAAGATGTAATTGTATTTGCTATCCAAAATCTATAAGAATCCATAAATTTTCTTAATAAAAAACCCCTAAAAACAATTTCCTCGGTTATTCCAACTAATAGAATAGTAT
Source organism: Oceanobacillus zhaokaii (assembly GCF_003352005.1). Taxonomy (GTDB): domain Bacteria; phylum Bacillota; class Bacilli; order Bacillales; family Amphibacillaceae; genus Oceanobacillus; species Oceanobacillus zhaokaii. The sequence goes on along the minus strand of NZ_CP024848.1, from coordinate 1,989,444 downwards.
TAAGCCATTCTTCAAACCCTATTTGAAAATCAATATCATTCTCTAAAACAATGATATTTAAAACTACAAAATAAGATATAAAGGCTAAGGATACCCAACCTGTCCATTTTAAACCTTTTCTAAAGTTATGACGTAGTCCTAAATAGGTAGACGGGTCAATTTTTTCCATAATTTTAACTAATAATATAACTGGAATGACCCAAATAACTATTTTAATAACGGCTGACGTTATAGCTCTTGGAACAGAATCCATTAATTCTAAATATTGAACTAACCATAATTCTCTGATACACCATAAGGCATAAAATATTATGAAATATACCCAAATATAATTTTTATATACTTTTAATTCTATCAGAAACTCCCCCTTTTCTTCTTCAACAATCCTGCCCCATTAGTTATATTACCATAATATTCAAACATATAGTTCGAATAAAAAGACGATCGTTTTGATGATGCCTTGTTTAACTATTGCACCAGTTAACACAAAAAAGATTAAAATAACCTAATTCATTCGTCATTCCCTTTGTGAATCCATAACATAAATTATTATGTATGACTCACTTTCATAGAGTAAATCATTCCTTTGACTCCTTTATTAAAGGAGTCTGTTTTTTATCATAAATCGATTTTAAAAAAATTGTTCAACTCTAAGTTATGATTCTGTTTCTTTTAACGAAATCAAAAAAGCCGATTTTTTGAATCGACTTTTAACTTTTCCTTATTCAATTAACGCACCAGTAAGTTTGTTTAGGATAGGTTTTTAATGGCGTGGTGCAAACAATATTACGGATACACCAATTAAGCAGATGCCCGCACCTACCCAATCATATAAATCAGGTGTTTTCCTATCAATTCCCCATCCCCATAAAACAGAAAGAACTACAAATACTCCACCGTATGCAGCATAAACTCTCCCGAATGATGGAAAGGTTTGAAATGTAGCAACCACACCATATAGGGCTAATGCTATTCCACCAACTATTCCCCAATAAAATGGTTTTCCTTCTCTTAACCATAACCAGATTAGATAGCCTCCACCAATCTCGGCAATACCTGCAACTATAAATAATACGATTGCATAAAAAATATATACCACTTCCTATAACAACATCTTACATAACAAATTATTACCTATTCTTATTGCACTAACCTGCCCCGTTAGCTCAATTTCTCTATACATCAATAACAACATAATATTCCAAACAATTTTCGGGATTTTCCAGAAGAAAAAGGCGATCAAATTTAAGATCACCTTGCTTAACTCTTGCACCATATAGTAAAAAAGGGCTTGTGAGAGCGTAAATAGCAGAAATTAGAATTTTACATCCAAGTGTAGAAAAAAACTCCTATCAATCAAGGTTTTGATTGTTGAAATTCATCGCAATTACTTTATCCGAATAGAAAGATGTTAATTGTTCGCTCATAACACTTGTAGAGAAAATAAAATCCTTTTTAATCCAATACTTTATAACACCAACCGTAGCGTGGACTTGAAAGCTAAGAAAGATATCATACTTTGTTTCCTGAGCGTCAGTTTCTCGTTCAATATAAATTTCTTTACTAAATAAATTCCATAAAAATAGTTCGAGCCGTTTATATATATCTGGATTGTCCTCTATAAGATCTAGAGCTTTAAACAACTTTTTATGCTTTTCTATATGCTCAAATATGAGCTTATTAGAAGGAATAACCCCATTTAAAATCACCTTGCCCTTATTTCTGTATGGTTTTTTAATAGACTGATGTATGCCTTCGATAGCATCTTGGTATAACTCTTCCAGGAGATCGATTTTATCTTGGTAATGGATATAGAAAGTACCTCTATTAAAATCAGCTCGATCAGTAATCTCGCTAATTGTGATAGAATGCACATCATTATTTTCTAAAATAAGATCTATAAAAGCATTTTTTAGTAACTTCTTTGTTAATTGTTTCTTTCTCATTTGTCGATTTGGATCATTCAACATAAATCATCCTTTTGTCCCGTTTATCAAGCCTTATAATAAACAAACCTAATCACTTTGTTGAGTATTCAACATATTCATTATACCTGCTTATTGAGTGTTAAGTCGAGTAACTCTATCATATAAAAGAAAGCGCTCTTAAAAAATTTAATTTCTTTAAAATGCAGAATGACATATAGGAGGAATAATAATGGGACTATTAGACGGAAAAGTAGCGATTATTACTGGCGGGGCGAAAGGTATGGGGGAATTTCATACAAGAAAGCTTGCTGAAGAAGGTGCAAAAGTTGTAATCGGAGATCTTGATGCAGAAAATGGAGAAAAAGTAGCAAGAGACATCGGGGAAGATAAGGCTATTTTTGTAGAGTTAGTTGTTACAAATCCTAATAGTTGGGACACGGTAGTACAAAAGACTAAAGATACATTTGGTACTATTGATATTTTAGTGAATAATGCAGGACTTGCAGGTGCGATAACTGGACTTTTAGATATAGAAGAAGGCTTGTATAAAAAAATAATTGATATTAATCAGAACGGAATATTTTATGGCATGAGAGCAGTCTTACCTACAATGGTTGAAAATAATAGAGGGTCTATTATTAATATTTCTTCACTTGCTGGATTGAGACATGATATTACAGTTAATCCAGCTTATACTGCTTCAAAATTTGCAGTCAGAGGTCTTACAAAACAAGCAGCATATGAATTTGCTGATAAAAATATTAGAATCAATGCTGTTCTTCCAGGAGCAATACTCACGCCAATGGCTGAAGCTACACTAACTAAAGAGCAGATTGATGACGTATCTCAAAATCTTCTTCCAATGAAACGTTTTGCAGATCCAAAAGAAGTTTCCGAAGTAGTTGCATTTTTAGCATCTGATAAAGCTAGTTATGTAAGTGGAGCAGACTATGTAGTTGATGGAGCAAGAGCTACAATAAATAAATAGTTAACATTATGAATTCGAAAAAAATGTAAATAAGATTCGCTTGGATTAAGGATGTCTTAAAAAAAAGAGTAATCTTTCTAAACGAATTAGAACTACTTTTCAGGAGGAAATAGAATGGCTAGATTAGATGGTAAGGTAGCAATTATTACAGGTGCTGCAGGTGGAATGGGTTTAACTATGGCCCAAACGTTTGCTGAAGAAGGAGCAAAGGTAGTAGCGGCAGACATACAATTTGAACTTCTACAAGAAGGAGTAAATGAAATTAATGCTAAGGGCGGGGATGCACTTGCTTTAAAACTAGATGTGTCTTCTCCTGATGAATGGATAAGTGCTATTGATGAGACTGTTAAAAAATACGGTAAGATCGATGTGTTAGTAAATAATGCTGCTATTCAGATAGGAAAAAGTGTTAAGGAAGCAACACTAGAAGAATGGAATAAAGTTTTGGCAATAAACGCAACTAGTGTATTTTTAGGTATGCAAACTGTTATTCCTAAAATGCAGGAGAACGGTAAGGGATCAATCATTAACATGTCATCAATCGGTGCCATTGTTGGTGGAGCTCCTGATGGGTATGATGTAGCCTACAGTGCTTCTAAAGGTGCTGTTCGGTCTATGACAAAGCATGCTGCAAAAGTACTGGCAAAAGATAATATTCGTGTGAACTCTGTACATCCAGGTGTAATTAGTACCCCGATGGTAGAAAGCTCGTTGAAAGATAATCCTGAATTGAGAGAAACAATAGAAGCCAATTTCCCGCTTCCACCGCATCTAGGTAATCCTAAAGACCTTGCATATATGGTGTTGTTTTTAGCATCTGAGGAGTCTAAGTTTGCTACAGGAAGTGAATTTGTAGTAGATGGAGGAGCCACCACAACAAAGTAATTAATTACTAAGCTATTAATAATTTGATTTTTTAAAGGCTGTTTTGAATTTTCTTGTTCACTTAAGATTAACATTCCAATAAATAATTACATACATGCGGATGAGGGAAAATAATTTCTCTTTTCCCGCATGTATTTGGTTTTTAAGGCAGGAGATTGATCTACAAAAAACCAGCACTGCAGGTATAATTTAGGTACGTAGTTTTTAATACATTACACAAAATCGTCTGAATAGGCCCCAGTTAGATGTAAGCCTAAATCTTCTATGCATTTAGTCATTGAATCTTAATCCAACAAAATTATATTTAGGAGGAACAATAATGAGATTTGGAATTATAGGTGCAGGACCAATAGGTACAATTATTTCTAAAAAATTAGTTAAAAATGGACATGATGTTAAAATTGCAGATGCTCGAGAAATTGAACGTTTAGAAGGAAAAGAGATTGCTGGAATACCTGTGAGTGTAGAAGATGTAATAACAAATATTGATGTTCTTATAATATCTATCCCTCTTCATGTAATGCCAAGCATTCGCAACATTGTAGATAAAGCTGGGGAGGAAATAATCATTGTAGACACTTCTAATTATTATCCTTTTAGAGACAATAAAATTGAAGAAATTGAGAACGGAATGGTTGAAAGCGTTTGGGTTTCAAATCAATTAGGTAGACCTATCATTAAAGCCTTCAGCAATCTATTAGCTTATACTTTAGAAAATAAAGGAACCCCCGAAGGGACTAGTGGTCGCATTGCCATGACAATTGCTGGTAATGACCTATCACAAAAACATATAATCATGGACCTAGTAAATGAGCTAGGCTTCGATGCAGTGGATAGTGGTTCTTTAACTGATTCTTGGAGACAACAGCCAGGAACTCCTGCATATTGCACAGAACTAACAAAAGAAGAACTAACTAAAGCATTGAAAAAGGCAGATGCAGAAAAAGCCACATTCCTACGGGACAAGGTAATAGAGAAATTTTCAGCTGGATTGTCACATAAAGATATTGTGAATCTAAACAGAGAAACATATAATTCATAATCTAGGAATTCCATATTGATTATGATTAAAAAAGGTGATTAATAACATAATCACCTTTTTAACTAAAGCACCAGTTTGTTTAAGTATAAAAATTCACAAACATATTCTGAATAAGCTATCGAAACAGACTTATCTTTTTGATTTAAGCACCTCTTTTTAAAGAATTTACCTGTCTAACATTACCAATAACTTTTTATAATTAGATAATGTCTCTTTATTTTCAACTTTACAACTAGAATTAAAAAATAAAATATCTCCTGTTCCGTCGTTAATTTGATTCCTTGCTTCGAGAATTCGTTTTAAGTTCTTTGCAGTTCCAATACTTCCAGAAATAATGTTCACATCTTCAGTAAATATTTTCTTTATACTATTTTCAAAATACGGAAAATGGGTGCATCCGAGAACAATAGATCCGTACTGCTTTAAATCAAACGAAGATAGTTTTTCCTTTAAATATGGCACAACTTTCTCTTCTCTAAATTCTAAACTCTCAGCTAATTGGACGAGACCAGGAAGTGGTATGCTTTCAACAATATCGTGATGGTCTATACTTTTTACAAGATTATGGAACTTTTCCTCTCTGAGAGTCAAATTAGTCGCTAACACTAATACCTTTATTTGCTTTCCCTCACAGCTTTGAATAGCTGGTTTTACGGCTGGTTCAATACCCAAAATAGGGAAATTATACTTTTTGCGAAGATCATCCACCACGATACTGGTTGCTGTATTACAAGCAATGACTAATGCTTTAATACCCTGATTAGCCATAAAGTCAACTGCATTAAAAATATATTCCCTTACCTCTTCTTTTTGTTTTTCACCATATGGAACGTGTAAGGTATCTGCATAATAGATGTAATCTTCATTCGGTAAAATTCTCAATGCTTGTTGAAGTACAGTCATTCCACCAATTCCTGAATCAAAAAAACCTATTCTCACTACTTTCACTCTTTTCCTAAATTAATGCTATTGATTACTTATTTAGAAACCATTTTCTAAAGATTTTTGTTAATTATTCCTTATTTTTATTGAACTAAACTGCCCCTTTAGAATTCAAAAAGATATTAGCGCAGTACAAGGTGCAATGACTTCACGAGAGGCAGGAAATGCGAGATTAAAAATGAAATGGCACTCCTCTAATATTTATTACTTCCACGTAATATTTTTTAGTTGTTTTAATAGGATTATTAATCACCAAAATCTGCATTATCCCTTATCGCAAGTTATATTCTTGGTTAATGTCCATCAGTACAAAAAAGGAGTATTAATTGGTTCTTTCCCATTTATTTGACCATTTCTCTATCTCATTCAGAATAGGTTTAAAGGATAAACCCTTTTCAGTCAAAGAATATTCAATTCGCACAGGGGTTTCTGGAATTATTTCTCTATTAACAATTTCTAGCCTCACTAATTCCTTTAACCTTTCAGATAACATTCTGCCGCTTATACCTAAGGAAGATGAAATAGTCTGAAATCTCTTCGGACCATTCATCAAAAAGCAAATAATCAATCCATTCCATCTCATACTTAAAATATTTATAGCCTTATCCCGATCATGACTTATTTTAAATTCCTTCATTTCTAATCATCCCCTAATGATTTGCTTATTTAAGGTCCAAATTATTCATATTTACAATCCCCTCTTTATCTTATTTTCAAATACAAAAAAACATAGTCTCTTATGGAGTTTAAAAAAAGACAGGACACTTCCCAAATGGAAAAGTGCCCTGTCTTTAGTAATCAAAGTGGATTGGCAGCTTATTTCGCATACAATATATCTGCTGTTACCTTTTCCACAATGATAATTTAACATAACCGATTAATCGTTAAAAACCGTATGCAGCCTCTTTTTCTTCACGAATCTTTGTATAGGTTTCAGTTAGTACAACAGTGTCTTCAACCAATCGGTCAATTCGGAATAGCACATCATCGTTTGTGATTTCCTTTCGATGGAAATCTTGTTCTTCGACAAAAACATACGTCTGAACAATTTGTGCCTTCATATAGCCCAAAATAGGTTTTAATTGGTTCTCGGCAATTAAATAATGCTTGGAAGAACCAGCCGTAACTACGATGCTGGCTACTTTGTGCTGAAGTGCATTAACAGGTAGTAAATCAAATATATTCTTCAATGTAGCCGGTATGGAAGCTTGAAAGATAGGCGTTCCAATAATAATGGCATCAGCTTCCATAATTGTTTTTGTTACATATCCTGTGTCGCCCTCATATTCTAAATAATTACGTCCATCACTAAACTCCACATCATATTCTGCTAGATCAATCAATGTCGTTTCTAAGTCCGGATATTTTTCAGTAATAGCTTTCTTCGTATAATCCATTGCTGTTCTTGTCTTTGATCCGACTTTCGAGCCTGATAATAGTACAACTTTCATATTCTCAACTCCTATTTCTTTGCAGTATATTTTTTGATTGCCGGTAAAATTTCATTACCGATCAACTCAATATTTTTCATTAATTTATCAAATGGGACACCACCGAAATCCATTTGACCAATATAACGCTGATGTCCAAATAATTCATGCTGATATAGTATTTTTTCAATGATTTGCTGCGGACTGCCGACATTCATAACGTCTCTTGTATCGGCGCCCTGTGCAAATTGCTGCTTTGGATAACCTCGTCCATTAATTAGTTTCATCCCTTGGTTAACGTGAGGATATGCCTCTTTCTGTGCTTGTTGTGTCGTTTCAGCCGCATAGAAGAATCCAGCAGTGGAGATAGGAAGTTGTGCTGGATCAAAGCCGTTCTGTTTTGCAGCCTCACGGTATGCATCAACTGAGAATTTAAAACTAGTTGCCGGTCCTCCCAAATTAGCCAAGAACATTGGAACACCAGCATAACCCGCTTTTATTGCACTTGCAGGCGGTCCACCAACTGCACGCCAAATCGGCATCGAACCGCTTTGCGGACGTGGAATAACTTCTGCATTTCTTAAAGGAGCCCTAAACTGTCCACTCCAATTTACAATTTTCTCTTCATTGATTTTTAATAGTAGCTCAAACTTTTCTTCAAACAACTCTTCATAGTCGCGAAGATTGTAGCCTAATAAGTCAAAGAGCCCCACTCTTGATGCCCGGCCGGCAATTATCTCCGTACGTCCTTTTGAAATCAGGTCAATAGTCGCGAAATCCTCATATACCCGGACCGGATCTGATGTACTGATAATTGTAGAAGAGCTTGCGATTTTAATTTTCTCCGTTGCTTGTGCAATTGCTGACAAGACAACAGAATGTGCCTGTGTTGCAAAATACTCCTGATGACTCTCCCCTACACTAAAGAAATCAATACCTGCCTGCTCGGCTATCTTAGCTAGTTCTATTATTTCATGGATCCGTTGTTCAGCAGAGATACGCTCTCCTGTATGCGGGTCTGGGATATGATCCCCCAATGTATATATTCCAAATTCCAACCCTTTGCTAGGATTGATACGATATTTTTCCATTTATTTCTCAACCTTTCTTTTTGTAAATAATTTAATTACTGCCTTTTGTCGCTTTACGTATAGCCGGAACGACCTCTGTTGCAAACATCTCAATCATTTCTTGTATTTTATTAAACGGCATGTTTCCATGGTCAATTTGTACAATAAAACGCTGATGTCCATACAACTCATATTGATACAGTATCTTTTCAATAATTTGCTGTGGACTTCCAACCATGATGGCGTTTTTCACACTTGTCGCTTCCGCATATCTATCTTTAGGAAAAGGAGTTCCACGCAATTGTGTAAACGTATTATTAAGGTACGGATAGTATTCTTTAAGAGCGGTTTGAGAGTCTTTATGCAAATACATCATGGTTGCCATCGCCACAGGCAGCTTGGCAGTGTCAAACCCAGCCTCTGTAGCAGTTCTTCGATAGGCGTCAACAGTATGTTTAAACACACTGGAAGCTCCATATAGAGCAGCTAAGTGCATCGGCATCCCTATTTTTCCCGCTTTGATTGCGCTGGCTGGTTTTCCTCCTACAGCCCGCCAAATTGGCAGTTTCCCGGAAAGTGGTTTCGGGAAGATCTCTGCTTCGTTTAAGGCTGGACGGAATTTACCACTCCAAGTAATTTGCTGCTCACTATTTAATTTCAATAGAAGATCGATTTTCTCTTCGAACAGTTCCTCAAAGTCTTTCATATCATAACCAAATAATTCATAAACTCCATATCTGGAGCCACGTCCCGTAATGATTTCGGCACGACCGTCGGAGAGTAAATCCAAGGTTGAAAATTGCTCATATACACGAACTGGATCATCTGCACTTAAAACGGTCGAGGAACTAATCAGTTTTATCTTCTCTGTTTCTGAAGCTATTGCTGCAAGAATGGTGGGAGTTGATGAGGCGATAAAATGTTTTTGGTGACTTTCTCCAACACCATATACATCAAGCCCTGCATCTTCTGCAAGCTTTGCCATGGCAACCATTTCTTTCATTCGACTGTGTTCGCTCATTATTTTCCCAGTGCTTGGATCTGAAACATGATCGCCTAATGTATATAATCCAATTTCCATACCATTATTTTTGTTTATACGAAATTCTTCCATGTTAATTTTCCCCCTTTCAATTATTGCTTTACAATGCTATTATAGATTATAGAAATCTTATGTGTAAGTACGCACTAATAAGTGGTATAGTATGCAAAAGGATACTAAGGAGGGATTAGATGGAGAAGATACCAGAATATTGTCGCGTGGAGGATGCTTTAGGCATATTAGTTGGTAAGTGGAAACCAATTATTTTATTACATTTACTACAGGAAGGTACTAAACGTTTCAATGAATTGAAACGAAGCATGCCTGGCATTACACAAAAGATGTTAACGAAGCAGTTACGAGAACTGGAAGACGAGGATATTATTAATCGCGTGGTATACGCGCAAGTTCCTCCCAAAGTGGAATATTCTATTACAGAATATGGAAAAAGTCTGGAACCAATTTTAGAAGCCATGCATGACTGGGGAACTAGGCATACTATGCATAAAAGGCAGAAATTAAATCAAAATAATAACTAAATAAGAAGGTAGTCCTAGTAGACAGCCTTCTTATTTATGCTTCTGTAAATTCCGCATTTAAACTAGTCTTTTTTAAAATCCGGTTTAGTTGCATTTTTACGACTGGACTCTCTGAAATTTCAATTTGTACTTTTTTAAATCCTGTGTTTTCATATAACTCGAAGGCACTTTCTAAAATAGAACCTACTTCTTGTGTTAAAACTTTCATCTCTCTTTTACCCAAAACCAATGTATAGTCACTGGGGGTTATAGAGCCAATATGTTTGTTATAGTCATTTAAAAAGTTTGTAGTTTGTTGTTGAGAGAAACTTCCTCTAAATTCTATTTTGAATTCTTTTTTTATGATATTTAATTCCATCGAATAATTCTGATTGCCCATTTTAATTCCCCCTATATGTTACTGATGATGGGGGTTCCGTAAACTCTTCAGTGCTATCCCCTCTACTACTATCGGCTTCATACGAGTATTCAAGTTTTTGTAATGAAGACAGCTCTTCTAAAGAATCTTTATATTTTAATATAAACTCATAGCTATCTTCGTTCGAATAAGTTTCTCTTCCGTCTTTCCCTCCCCATTTTTCTGTTCCTTTATAGGCGTATTCAGCTTCCCAATGTTCACTTTCTCCACTAAATTTATAATCATTGTTGGTAGTCTCCGAACAAGCTGTTAAAAGTATTATTGTAAATAATAAAGTGATTATTTTCTTCAACTTAACTCCCCCGAAAAAAATATAATGTATTAATAACTATTTCAATACATCTTCAAAAATACCTCGTTCTGCAATTAACCTACCCCTTAAGTACAATATCTTCTACGTAAAATAGCGTTAATCCTTCTTGAATTAACGCACCAATTAGTTTAAGTACATTCCTTCACAATATTAGTAGTAATTACTCAATTTCGGTTTTCCTTCTTTTTAACTGTGGGACGAATAAATAATCCAAGAACAATTAAAGCTGTTCCAATAAAAGTCATAGTACGATATACAATGACTGATTCCAAATAACCCATAGGGTAAATTATTGCACTTATTAAAATACCTAATCCGAAAGAACTTACAGCATATCCGATTAACTTTTTATCCAATTATATCCCCCTAATTAGGACAAGAATTTTTACTCATTAATTCGATATACAAGTGCAGTCTTCATTTTTAAAGTATTCTGAGCCGTTGGTAAAATATCTTCTACGTAAAATAGCGTTAATCCTTCTTGAATTAACGCACCCGTTAGTCATACATGTAGCGCAAGACTAACGCTACACCACAGAGAATGAAAATGTATACCACTGTCTATACTGTTTGTACGGCTGGCGAAGAAGGTCGATGAACTATGGTGCCATAGAGCCCGTCCGTTAGTCTGACTCCAACGATCTCGGTGCATCACAGACTGTCGCGCCCTGTATGGGTAGCACTTATGGGAGATTAATCCTTTTTGATTGGTTGCACCAGCCTTGCCTTTTAATTCTAACGAGAAGGATGATGCTTTTATTTTTCAATCCAATACTATAATGATACTACTCTTAGAGGCTCAGCCTTTTTTTAAAAAGCGTTTTTAATGGGTCCATTTTGTTATGCTCATTTTTCTTTTTTAAGCTTTTTTAATTTTCATGGGAGTGCAATAAGAATAATTTAATACGTCCAATAATTGAATTTCCCTCAGTAGCTTCCAAATCAAGCCATTTCCAATTTTCATATAACCTAACTCGCCCATCTGGTAAGACTTCAGAGGTGGACAATGTATTTCTACTTCTTCACAAACTAAAACAGCGATTGGATAAAAAATTGCAATATTATATTGTCACTTCAAATTCATCAACATATACTGCATTTCCTGTAATCTCTATTTTTAATTTTTTCTGTGCCATAGATACGTTTACCAATACCCGACCATCCTTATCAATTTCCTGGCCCTGTTCTACTACAAGGTTTAGAGATTCTTCAATATTTCTTTTTATAAATTTTGCAAAATATGCTCCCATTACCCCTGAAGCAGTCCCCGTAACTGCATCCTCTATTGTACCTGAGAAAGGTGAAGAGAAGTGTCGAGCGTGCATATTAGCATCAGGATCATAGGTTTCTAAACAAAATGGGTGAATTGATGCCGTTGGCATTTCTTTTAATATTTTAGGAAATAACTTATTATTTGGTTTCATTTTTTTAAAGGCAGCAAGTGTTTTTATTGGAATTAAAAGTGTCCAAGTTCCTGTACTGCCATATAGAATCGGTAATTTATCATCAATATCCTCTTTTGTTATTCCTATTGAGTTAGCTAAGTCTTCGGTAGAACCTTTATAATCTTTAAACAGTGGTGAAGCCTGTTTCATAGTTATGTATGTTTTATTATCAGTAGTTGAACCAATCTTTATTGGTAAAACACCTGCTTTTGTTTCGATTGTAAAATCCGTTTTATCCCCTAATAACCCTGTCGTTTTTAAAGCGTACACAGTTGCCATTGTTGCGTGCCCACAAAGGCTCATTTCGTGACCCGGCGTAAAATACCGTATTCTAAGGTCAGCGATCTCAGATTTAACTGGAAAAGCTGTTTCATTAAATCCTACTTTTAGAGCAACTTCTTGCATTTCCCTATCTGTTAAGTCATTTCCATTTAAAACAACCCCTGCTGGATTCCCTTTATTGGGTTCTTTACTAAAAGCATCATAATGATAAACCTTTACCGATTTCACGAGATAATTCCCCCATAAATTCCAGAATTATGTATATAACCTTTATCTTACCATTAATTTTAGTATTCAACTAATATACCCAGTTTAGTAAGGTGAATTAATAATAACATAATTTTCTGATAGGCTAGACACAAGAAAAAAATCATCTACAACGATGATCTTTTGTTTAACTATTGCACCCGATAGTTTAAGTACAATTCATCACAATCTATTTCGGAAATTAGACCATAAATAGACGATGCCTTATTTTTAAGCATCGACCTTTTAGTTGAAATAATTTTATTGTTTAATATTTGGCATATTTCATACAAACTCATATTATCAGCAACACTTTTAATTGATTCAGCTTACTCATCTGGTTTGCAGTTACTTCAACATCTAACAAAAAACAGGCATTTTCTACTATTGTGGAAACAGCCTGTTTCAGAGTACCTTAATCAATATTTTATTTAGAATTTATTATAAGCTAATTTTATTAATGGTGGTAAGGGTAGTGATGGTGGTAATAAGGATAGTGATGGTGGTAATAAGGGTAGTGGTAGTAAGGATAATGATGGTGGTAGTGCGGATAACCAAATCCAAACCCTGGGCCTCCAAACCCTAGTCCTGGTGCAAATCCAAAACCTGAACCTGGTCCACCTAAACCAATGCCTGGGAATTGCCTGTCATTATACATAAAAACATTCATCTCCTCAATTCATTTTACAATAGAGCATATGTGTTTTTGGGAAAATGTTCTTGGGCATTTGTCTTGATTTCTAGACTTTATATGACAAACGCTGAATCCTAGGATAAAAGATCCTTTCATTCACAACTCTTCGTCTACGTAAGAAAGAAGTCAATTCAGGACTCTCGCGAAATAATACAACCCACATCCTTATTCAACTAACCTGCCCCGTTAATAAAATAAGACCGCCGTAATGACGATCTCCTTGTTGTATTAAAGCACCCGTTAGTCATACATGTAGCGCAAGACTAACGCTACACCACAGAGAATGAAAATGTATACCACTGTCTATACTGTTTGTACGGCTGGCGAAGAAGGTCGATGAACTATGGTGCCATAGAGCCCGTCCGTTAGTATCTTATTCAAGATTTCATAATCCTCTGGGGTAGGTACCAGTTTTTCTGAATTTGAGTATTGATTCAGGTCAAAGGCTATATATAAAGGGTCCAGGTGACGTACTCCGCCCCATTTAAACCTTTCAAAGTTAAGTACATTTAAATCTTGTCTTTCTTTGGTATTACTAGAAGAGCCACAATAAATACAATAATTTCCGGTCCCTATAAATGTGTGTTCTAATAGATGCTTGCCGACTATGTAAGAACCTAAAGCGGAGCGTAGGTCAAGCCTTCTTGTAGATAAACTCGCAATAAATTGTTCACTAATTTCATTCAAATCTATTATATTCACTAATTCATTAACGTTATGGATAATTTCATCGTGGGATAGTTCTATTGGTTCGAACATAATCCCAGCTTCTTTGGCGTATTCTAATTCCTCTTTTCTAAGGTGGGTATTTGTCCATCCAGCGGAAGACCAATAACGCTTAAAGAGTATTTTAACTGCTTTCTTATCAACCATACTTAAGCCCCTATCTTGTTTGATTAAGTAATTAGACTGTTAGCATAAAAAGGCGGTGTAGTTAATTACATCTGTATCAGTATCTATAACAAAATATACCTTAAACCCATTGTCTTAAGGTGTATGTAATTGCTAATAAATATAATATTCCAATGCAATTTGTGAGGAATCCTTCTTGCACTAAACTGCCCCTTAGTACAATAACTTCTACGTAAAATAGCGTTAATCCTTCTTGAATTAACGCACCATTTAGTAGAGTAAAATTAACTCGTTACACACTCGAAATAGGTCATCTCTAAGCCTGTTTTTTCAATAATAGGATCTCCCCCAATCTTAAAACAACTGTTGGCTGCTTCTGTTACTTCTAAATAACTAAAGTAAAATTGAGAAGCAATTAAAATTGCAATCATTATTACTGCGAATATACCCACTATTACTAAACCTTGTATGGGCGTAACATTCTTTACACTCATATTTCCACCTCCTTTCAAGACTTTCGTCATAACTAGTTCGTTTAAAATACCAAACGTAGTACGAATAACATTTAACATTATTATAGTAACGCACCAGTTAATTAAGCGACAATTAGATATTCTTCCCAATAATATCTTCAAGACCCCATACTGCTAGGCTATTATTAGGACACGCTACTACTTCCCACATCTCAGTTGATTCTGATACACCTACTTGCCAACTCTCGTACTTTTCGTGATGACCCCAAATGAATAGAACTTCACCTGTTTCAAATGTCATAAATAAATGTGGACTTTCGTGATGTAGTGATACCTCAATAATTTGTTTCAACCTTAACTCACATAATAATTTTGAGGATTCAATCCAATCGAGTTCGGGCAGGTCCTCTAATGAGGGAATACTTTTCGGCAACGATTTTAATAAACAAAATTGACTCTCAATATTAATGTAAATCTGCCCTTCAATTCGATTTAAATTATTTTCATTCTCAGAAAGAAGTAACTTTAATCCATAAAAATTAAGCCCTTCTATCTTTGCACCATTACATAAAAAATTCAGCACATTTATAGCAGCAGTTTTTTCAGCTTTATTCATATGGCCTCTCCATTTCACACCTGTATCTGCTTATACATATAATAATCCTTGTTCAACTAAACTGCCCCGTTAGTTTAAGTGTAATTGTTCACAATCTTTGTCTATTTCAATCTTTAAAATAAGCTTGATAGTCCTACAATACTTACATGCAGTATATTTGACCAGTCTTTTTTTCAAATTTCCGGTCTTTATTCAATTTTACTCCACATTTCCCTTTTCATTCTTTTTCTTCGAGTATCGAACACTCAAGAAAGTACAAGCTGTCTCTTATGCTTTTGTTAGGGGTTTACGTTTCTTCCTTTTACTTATATACCTGTATTTATGTATTTAAGGTTATACAGATGTATAAATAAATAACCTCGTAATCAGTCATTATGGACCAATATACGAGGCAAATACCCGAAGTCTATCTATCCGGGAGGCACAAACATTCAATTATACAGTAGTATATGTCATATCCCAAAATATGGAAGCTTATTTATCAAGGAGTTTTTTAACTGGCTTAATCCTAGTTGTATGCATTCTTATTATTTTAATATGGTTTGTATATTGACGGATTTCTTTCATAACCTATAGGGGTTTATGATTGATTATTGGGCTAATAGTTGGTTTATATCTCTTGGAAACCCCAATTTTACAATAAGTAAGACAACTGTTGCCACTTTTAAATATTTTCATCCTAAAAGAACTGCGAAGTATGAGCCGTACGGACTCCCACTTACACAGTTCAGTTTATACTCCCATTAAATGAATTTCCTATTTAACGCCAGGCACCCAGCCAGGACGCGACTGCATCATTTGCATCAGCGGTCCAGGAATGACATTATCTCGTGTCATATCCATTTCGGTAATGATTTCTTCGCCTGCCTTAATTTTTTCAACCCATTGTGGCTCAATTAATAATTCCCTACCTAATGCCAGTAGTTCTGCACCTGTTTCCATCGCCTCTAATGCATCTTGTTTCGAATATATTGAACCCACACCAATAAGTGGCACACGCCCATCAATAACACGACGTAAAATTCTTATACGGTTTTCTTTCTCACCTTTATAACGTCGTGCTAATGAACGGAAATCCCCGAGTGAAATGTGTAAATAGTCGAGTCGCTCATTCGCTAAACGATCTACAAGCTGTACCGTATCATCAAGCGTAATACCCTCTTCTTCTGGCTCTTCTGGGCTGAAACGATAGCCAACGATAAATGAATCGTCTGCATATTGTTGCTTTACGCGATTCACTTCGGCTACTACTTCTAATGGGAAACGCATACGTTTTTCAATTGTACCGCCATATTTGTCTGTACGTTTATTGGTAAAACCAGAGAAAAATTGTTGCAATAAGTAAGTATTCGCACCGTGTATTTCAACACCATCAAAGCCTGCTTCAATGGCACGGCGCGTTGTTTCACCAAATGCCTTTATGATTTCTTTAATCTCCTCTATCGTTAATGCTCGCGCCTTGCTTCCACCTTCAGCTGAATTGTCCATTGGTATATCACTAGCGCTAACAACATCGCCATTTGGTACAAGTTCGCGTGGCGATTGAGAACCACCGTGATAAATCTGTAATATCGCCTTAGCACCACCTTTATGAATCGCCTGTGCTGCTTTTCGTAAACTGTCAATATAAGCATCTGTATGACCTGCAAATTGACCAGGAAACCCCTTGCCATTTGCAATTACATAAGTACAAGCTGTGATTACTGCTCCTACTCCATATGAGCGTTTTTCATAATATGCAAGTTCTTCATCTGACACCGTATCATCTGGATTAGCAGAATACGTCGTCATCGGTGCCATCACAAAGCGATTACGCAGTTCAACCCCGTTACCAAATGTAAATGGTGTTAAATAATTTTTCATTTTTTATCCTCCTTCTTAATCAAAACAACCTAAAATAAAGATGATTAATTTATGCTTTGCCGAATATATCTATATATCTATCTTTAGCATCTATTTAAGACAAGTTACCTAGAAGTGTTTTCTCTGAAACTGTTCTATTACCTCATAGCAACACCTAAGGCACGCGATTCATGGCTGTGCACTTTAATCTAATTTAACTAAACTGCTTGCGTCTAGTGTACTAGAAACCTTATTACAATCTCAATTTTAGCATAAATATCCAATTTCCTTATTGAGTAAGAGCTAAAGGCACTAATTCAACTAACCTGCCCCGTTAATTTAAGTACACTTCTCCACAGTCTCCTTTTTTACATTAAATTTATTTATTGAGTGTAATTCAAGAAAATAAACCTAAATTGAAATAAGCACTAAACCTTAATATAGCAAAAAGTCCTTTTGATTGGAACAGAACGAAATCCTTGCTTTAAATCAAGACTAAGTTTATTTATTAATATATAAATTTTTAATCTTGGTACAAATAATTATATTGTAAATTTTTTACTAAAGTAATAGAATAATTATGTAATTTAAAAAAGGAAAGAGGGACTAGGAATTGAAAAGAATCCTTGGTATCTTTGCGTCAATAGTACTGGTAACAACACTTATTGTATCCCCTATATCTGCTGATGCTACTACAAGAACAATGAAAGTACATTTTATTAATGTTGGTCAAGGCGATGCTACTTATATCAAAATGCCTGGTGGCGAAGACGTCTTAGTTGATGGTGGTAGACAAGGTCAGGGTGATGAAATTATTGCATATCTAAAGAAACAAAAAGTAGATGACATTGAAATAATGATTGCTACTCACCCAGACGCGGATCATGTAGGTGGATTAGACGAAGTCCTAAAAGCATACAAAGTAGAATCTGTATATGCTCCTAAAGTATCCCATACTACTCAAGCATACAAAAACTTTTTACAAGCAGTAAAAAATGAAAAACTCACAATTAAAACAGCTAAAGCAGATGTGAAATTACCACTTAAATACGTTACAGCAAAGTTTGTTGGTCCAGTTAAAAATTACAGTAATAGTGACTTAAATAACTGGAGTGCTGTTCTACATGTAACTTATAACAAAAATAAATTTCTATTTGCCGGGGATGCTGAAAAAGCTTCTGAGACTGACATGATTAAAGCTAAACAAACACTAAAAGCAGATGTGTTAAAGGTCGGACACCATGGAGCTAAAACATCTTCTAACACTAACTTCTTAAACGTGGTTAAACCTAAATATGCAGTAATAAGTGTTGGTAAAAATTCCTATGGACATCCTACAAAGGACGTTTTAAACAGATTTAAATCAGTAAAATCTACAGTATATCGTACAGATCAAAAGGGGAATATTGTTATTAGTTCAACGGGAACAAAATTAACAGTTTCAGCTTCTAAGAGGTAAAAATGAAAAAAATAAAAGGTATTATTGACCGTTTCGAAGGAAATATCGCTGTTGTCGAAATAGATGGGATGACAAAAGATTACAATAAAGCTTTATTTCCAAAAGAAGCTTCAGTTGGTGATGTTATTGAGATTGAAGGTAAAAAAGTAACTGTCTTGAAAAAAGAATCTGAAAAATTAAGAAAAGAAATTGAAGATTTAATGAATGATGTTTGGGAAGATTAATTAAAAAGCATCTTCATAAAAAACTCGCTTTTTCTCAGCGAGTTTTATTATGTTCTGCATATCTTTACGAACCCTTCTTGAACTAACGCACCATTTAGTTTAAGTAGGTAATTTCACATTCAGCTACATCTCATGAATCTATTGTTAGCATTGTGGTTATCTCATTCCAAAACGCCGATTCAATTTAAAAGAAAATTTGACCACCATCAATAGGTTTATAAACTAAAGCCGCTAAAATTTACCGATTATAATATATTTTGATTTATCTTAATTTATTGTATATTATATAGTCTAATGCTACAAATAAAACAAAAATATAATAGACACAATAGAGGGAGTGTAATTCCTGATGGATAGTCGTTTTAAGGTTGGAGGATTAGAATTTGAATGGGAGCTAGATAAAGGGTATTTTGGCTTCGATGGGCAAGATGCAGTTCTTTTTTGGATCTCCAGTGCTATGAAGACTTTTTTTGACACAATTGAAGAGATTTCAGGAGAAGAAGCGTCCCACCTAGTATTTGAAACGACAGGATTTCGTCAGGGCCTTGTTGTTGGAGAAAACTTTGAAAAAATGAAGAATTTAGATGTTGAAGAAGCAGCACAAATGATCACTAAAACATATATCTCTGCAGGTTGGGGAAGTTGTGAAGTCAGAAACCTCGACTTCACAACAAAATCTGTCGTTATACATATAAAAGATAGCTGGGAGTATAAGGTAAACCGTGCACAAAATAAAAAAGAGAGTGGTCCTTTTCTGGCAGCACATTATGCGGGCGTTTTCTCTGGACTATTCGAGACAAATATATGGTACAGGGTTGTTCAAGACCAATTAAAAGGAAATGAGTTCAGTATTATTGAGTATTTCCCATCTGATATTACAGCTACTGATAATATTCATGCCCTTGCAAGAAGAAAAGAATCTCTACAAATCGAACATTTGGAAGAGATTGTGAAACAAAAAACGAAAGAGTTACGTGAACTTGTTAACCAATTGTCATCACCAATTATTCCTGTGCATGAAGGAATTGTTGTTATACCTCTCATTGGCAAATTCGATGAAGAACGTTCAGAAAATCTAATGGTAAAGACCTTGACAAGCTTGCCGCAATATAATGCAGACTTTTTAATTTTTGATATGACGGGAATAGAAAATAATATAGACACTCATACCGTAAATCTTATTAAAAAAGTAGGCTCTGCTGCTTCTCTTAGTGGAACCCAGACAGTGTTGGTGGGAGTTTCAGCGAAACTCGGTATATTTATCGCTCAATCTGGCATAGATTTCACAGGATTTGAATTTTTTCAAACCCTACAACATGGTATCCACCATGCATTGGCACAAGCTGGTAAAGCTACCCTATAAAAATGGGAAGACTCCTATATGGGAGCCTTCCCTAACCTTTCCCCTTAGCATAGGAAGCTACTCCCCTTGTTATACTAAAGCACCAGTTAGTGGAATAAGAACCTGATAAATTATATAGCTCTTTTTTTTGAGTAATAAGCAAGAAATAAAGGAATTAGAGGTAAAATCACAACTATTCTAAACCAATTGTTTGCACCTAAGAAATATAATGATGGTAGTATAAGTGCAATTCCACTAACAAATAATGCTTTCAAAGACTTTTTCTTTAAACCCCATATAAATAAAAGAATTGAAGCCCCAATCAGTAACCAAAAAATAAGACCAAACCAATAGAAGCCCATATATACCCTCCTTTATTTCTTCTCCTATAACTATTCTATGCGTATATATGTTAATCCTTCAACTTCCTTCTTGAGCAAATTTAGCACAATAGCTGCCATTCGGTTTCATCTTCAACTAATGCACCCTTTACTTTCAATAAGCAACTTATTCTTCTACTGTACATCAGATTACGAATTGTTCACTGACTGTTAGATATTTTATTGCCAGTCATTTGACTTAGCTATTCTTCTTGAACGAACTTCACCTTATTATGTCCACAATTGTTACAGTACATTAAATGAGGACAAATCTGATCTTTCGCTGTATTGGGATAGCCATCACCCATTTTTACAGTTTCTTCATCATTATAATGACCGTAAGGGTCTAAAAAATCGGATACCTTACCTGAGTCTTCTAATCGAGAACTACATTCTGGACAATATATTTCTAATTCTTTAAACGAATTACATATAGGGCACATAGCCATCAGTATCACTCCTTTTTACTTTCTAATTAGTATTCATTTCTTTGATTGGTACTATGTAACAGATAAAAGTGTGATGCTGAATCTATGTCTAATTCGCCTTTTGGGTCACATAAGCTATACTAAACAAAAAGATTTCTTATTAAGTTCACGATGAACTGAAAAAGACACAATTCCTTGTACAAGAATTGCACCATATAGTTTAAGTATATCTTTTCACAACCTACATTTTCGCACAATAACAAAAGTCGCTGATTGTTGTTAAAGTAGCACACATTTTCCTTTAGATAAAAATTTATGAGGTAGAGCGATATTTAAAGCAGGAACGATATATACTTCAAGCATAAAAAAGAGGAGAGTATTTCTCTCCTTGTTACTGATGTTCATATCCACTAATGGGCGAACCAGTTGAAGTATGTTTATTTACCCAATCAAGAGATACTTTCGAAATGGCTGACCAATTAGTGATTTGGTTGCTATGTTGCTCTACCCAACTCATACAATATTGTGGGTCTATGCTTTTTTCTAGGCATTGTGCTAAGAAAGATTGAATGTTCTCCTCAGTACAGTTTTCCCACGAACCACAAGTTTCACCCCAAATACGTTCCATTTTCTGTTTAATATCGTTTACCATATTTGATTCCTCCTTGATTAAATCTGACAAAATAAGTTTGTCCAAGGAGAAAAAATATATTTACAGAAGAGGTTAAACGGAGACAGAAACAGTTTTATTAGGAGAGTAATTTCACAATTCGTTCATTATCTGCTTATTAATGTAACCTGCCACTTTAGTAAAAAGAAGACCGTCACATTAACGATCTTCTTGTTGAAGTAAAGCACCCGTTAGTAAAGTAGAATGACAAAAACAATATTTATTACTTCTATTATTCTGTATGGTTGCGGGCTTATCTAATAAAAGTGTCGTATAAGAATGGTATGCCCACATCCAGGATAAACAAAGCGATGGCGACGAAAAGGAGGGTTCCGGCTATTGGTAGAATCCATTTTCTTTTCTTGATTTGGAACCAGTAATTGATTGCCCACATTACAGTCAGGAAAATAATAGTACCGAATCCAAACAAGTCAGAGATGGGGTCTCGGTGTGGGCTAATATTTACCACAGAGAAAAACGCAAGAAAACCGATAGCTCCCAATAGAATTAAATTGACAGTATGCACGACAATATCATAAATAGTATCCTTGTTTTTCATTAAATTTCCACCCCGATCATTTATAGTCCACAATCACGTTTTATTATTCTCTTTCCCGTCCCACTAATCTTCGACTGCCATCCCTTTAACAAGATAGTCATCTTTGAGTAAAGCACCCGATAGTATGAGTACATTTATTAACAAAGTTTGTAAATAAATATTTTTCACTATTGCTATTGAATATTTAATGCAACCGCATAAATGCCAGTACCTTCTTCCCAAGTTACCAATATTTCATATACTGCCTTTTCTTTTGCCTTTATGTCTTTAAAGTCATTGTAAGTTGCTATCATATTATCATTATTATCATAAACTCTTATTTCATAATTAAGTGGTTCATTTTCAAAGTTTAGTGTGATAGGTTCATTTAGATTAACACTCACCGCATCTTCAACGTTAACTAATTCTGTTGATGGTATAGAATCCGCTTCGATACTGACCATTTGTCCTGTTTTAGAATCTAAATAACTCCAACTATAACCACCTTGTCTTGTTTTAACCACTTCTTCGCCAAAAGTAATTGTTAGTGAAGGTGGTTTCTCGTTTTGGGTCAAATTAACTTCTTGAGATCTTTCATTAGCATTTGAAGCATCATCTTGCTCTGGATTGCTTTCTTTTGAATTATTACAAGCTACCAAAGCAAAAAGCATAAAAACTATACTAATTAAATAAATTTTTTTCAAAACATCACCTCTTTAAATTAGACGTTAATTTGATAATAAAGTTTCAAAATCCTTGTTACGCTAACCTGCCCCTTTAGTTTAAGTGCATAATTTCACAGAAATATTTCACTATATATTATAAATATTCAAACAACTTAATGATAACCCTGTTATTATTAATAACAAAAGCCGTCATTTTTAATGTCATTTGAGTTGTATTTTTAATAACTGCATTTCTCAAATTAAGAATAGTGATTCTACAAAAGACACATACAAACAGGTGGTAAAGGAATTGGCCTATTGATCGTCAAGGCTTACCTAGAGTTGCATGATAGAAAAATTGAAGTAGAGAGTCGAATAGGGAAAGGCACTACATTTATGATTTATTTACCCAATTCCTTGGAAGATTTTATGACCTAATGATTCTATATGTAATCAGCAACTTTACTTGTTAGCCAATATCAGCCTATTACATAGTCTGACACTGATTTCAATTTTTCCTTAGGTTCAATCTTATGTTCGATTCCTTTTTCAACTTCTGGAGTACCTACTGTTTTATGACCAGTATTTTTAATCGTGAATTCATAAAATAAAGCTGTCGGTATTAACTCTTCTCCCTTTCTTTCACCTTCAGTTATCCCAATTGACCAAAGTAAACTTTTATCTTTAACAATATCAACATTTGCGTCTACTAGTTCCAGAGAGGGCTGTGATGAACAAGCTGATAAAGAGAATAAAGCCATAAATAGAAAAAAACACTTTCTCAAGTAATCGCCTCCATTTATTTCTGATTGAACAATCTTACCCCAAAAATTGAATAAATGATGCATTATCCTTCTTGAAGTAATGCACCCTTTAGCTGAATAAAGAATGAGACGCTTCTTCAACAATCGCGCCCTTTTATGGAATAACTAAATTTGTTCTCATTAATAAAACCAATTATTTCATCAAATTACCGGTACTTCGAGATTAAGAAAAAGGCGACAACTATTATGAAGTGACCCCAAGAAGTTAGACAGGTTATTTTATTAGGCAGCTTGATGGGCATGGGTTCGATATTGTATCGGGCTCATGCCCTTTAGTTTTGCCTTAATCCGTTTATTATTATAGTAATCCATATATTTTTTAAGTTCTTGTTTAAAATGATCAATACTCTTAAATTCACTTAAATAAAGAAACTCAGACTTCATAATTCCAAAGAAATTCTCGATTACGGCATTGTCGTAACAGTTGCCCTTACGGGACATGCTTTGTGTAATGCCTTGTTCTTTTAAGGCGTGACGATATTGTTTCATTTGGTAATGCCAGCCTTGATCAGAGTGGATGATTAGGTTCTCATCGCCTGTTAAGCGTTCAAATGACTGGTTTAACATATCTGAAACAAGGGAGTAAGTTGGTCTGGAACCAATGGTATATGTGATGATTTCACCATTAAATAAATCTAGAATTGGAGATAGATAGAGTTTCTCTCCAAATAGTTTAAATTCTGTAATGTCAGTTACCCACTTCTCATTAGGTTTTTCAGCAGTAAAATTACGCTCTAAAATATTCGGGGCTATTTTACCCACTTTTCCTTTATAGGAACGATATTTCTTTATTCTTACGAGAGAAACTAATCCTAATTCCTTCATAATTCGTTGGACTTTCTTATGGTTTACTTGATATCCACGGTTTCTTAGTTCATCACGAATACGTCGATATCCATAACGTCCCTTATGTTCATCATAAATAGATTGAATTAACGTTTTAAGTTCAATATCTGGATCTGGATTTGCAGATTTCTTAATCCAGTAATAAAAAGTACTCCTCTTTATCTCAGCTATATGGAGAAGGATATCTAATGCAAATTCTTTCCTCAGTTCATTAACTACTAACGCTTTTTCTTTAGTTTTGATTTTTCTCTCTCCTGAACTAAGGATTGGAGCTTTTTTAGATATGCATTCTCCGCTCGTAAATACTCTAATTCCGACTGTAAATCCTCAATAGAATCTTTTGTAGGTATAGGTTTCTTTCGTACATTCTGGTCTTCATTTTTCATAGAAGGACGCCCCTTTTTCTTCGCATTTAGGGCATCTGCTCCTTTTGTTTCGTAGGCAACTTTCCATTTTCGAAGTGTTTCAGGAGATGGAATATTAAAAATTGCCGCCGTTTCCCTGATAGACGTCCCTTGTACGTTCATGTAGCTAAGTACGTCTAGTTTATACTCTACAGAGTAGGTTGTATAGTTTTTTCGAAATACATTCTCACCAAAAAGTTCATACTGTTTAATCCACTGGTGAAGGTTACTATGATGTACACCAATAGACCGAGCAATATCTAAACCACTTTCGCCTCCATCTAAATATCGCTTTACTGCTTGTAGTTTTTCTTTAGAAGAAAATTTAACCATAAAAAACTGCACCCCAATTGTTATTTTTGTCTAACAATTGGGGTGCAGTTCATTATTTAGCTGTCGCCCTTTTTATCATCATTCAGATTTTTGACTTTAAATGTTTATATCATCTGCTATCGTGGGTTCTACAATATCCTTTCTTCGATAAACATTTAAAATGAACCCTAAAACAGCAGCGTAAAAGAGGATTGCACTTCCTCCATAACTAATAAACGGCAGGGAAACTTCCATGATGGGCACGATTCCAAAGGCCATCAATATATTCCAAGTAGTAGGAACGGCAAATAATACAGCACCACCGATTACGATTAATCTCCCATAAAGATCTTTTGTTTTAAATGCATTTTTTGAGATTCTTAAAATAAAAATCAGCAGAACCAAACAAAGACCGATTCCGAATGTCCAACCAAGAGAATAGACGAGGAAGGGGAAAGCAAAATCTGTATGTGATTCTGGCAACAATTGAAATTTCAAATCATTATTAAGTCCGTTACCGAACCATCCCGCTTCTGCAAGGACATTCCTAACGACCATATACATATATCCGGCTCCATTTGGATCGGCATTTGGGTTTATAAAAGTAGATAATCTAGTAAGAAAATAACTTTGGTGTGAGGTCGTAGTAATAATCATAATGATGAAGATGATACCAGCCACTAGATTTGATACGACTAGGTTGATAGCTAATTTCTTATGAACACGTGCAAATGTAAACATTCCTAGTAAACAGAAAAAGTAAATGACCCCAACCATAAAGTTTGGCACTATCATGTAGAGCAATATGGGAATCCAAAATAAAACAAGAAGAAATCCTTGTTTTTTCCAACTGCGAAACTCATTTATTTTGTTAAAAATACCGGCCCAAGCCAGGAAAAAGAAAAATAAACTCAATATAGTGCCATCGACCGTTAGGCCTGGAAGTGAAATCCATCTTTTTGCTCCGTTGACCGTATATCCAAATAAATAGAGATATACGTGAATGAACAAGCCGATAGCATAAAAGTGCATCCACCAATTCTTTGATTTTTGATAATTAAAGAAAAGAAACCCAATAATCACAAGAGCAGCTAAGGAGTACCAGATAGCTTGTCTCCCCATAATATGGGTGATTGATGATGAAATCCCAGGAATTCCACCAACTAACGGGAGAAAACTGATACTAGCAAAAATAACAAATAAAACAATTAGAATCCAATCCATTTTTGGCTTATGAAGGTGATTTAATTTCTCTCCAATAATAAATGGATTTCCCATTTCTTGAATGGCCTTTTCATCTGAATCTTCTTCAGAAAATCCTCTTTTTTTGTAAGATTGACTTAACTCTTGCAGATGATGAGTAAGCTCTTTTTTTATCCTGTTGTGGGCCTCCGTAGATTTGACTTTGGAAGTGACTTTGCTTAAAAATTCTTCAAATTTGGGAGAACTCATAAAGATGCCTCCGTTATGAAGGGATTAAGGGATAATCCTTGTTTAGTGGTATCTTGTTTATAAGTAGCTAAGTATTTTTTACCTTTAGAGTTTAAAGAATAATATTTCTTGTTATTTATCCAATTTGAAGTAAGCATTTCTTTATTTTCTAATAGATGTAGCAGTGTATAAAGCTGACCTTCATTTTTTTGGAAAGCACGTTCATTTTTTTGAAAAAGTTGGACAGAAATATTGTAGCCATCCTTTGATTCATGCTGAACAGATTCTAATATAGCTATAATGGTTTCTGTATGAAATTGTGATTGCTGATTCGTACGAATGGCTTCAAGCACGGCATTTTTTCTTTCATTAGAAAAAGAAAAATCCTTGAATATTGATTTTTCCATCGAACTCTTCAGGTTCTTAAATGGATCATTCATCTCCTAAACCTCCTCTATCATCTTGTCTTTTAATAATTCCTTCGCACGCTTTAATCTCGTTTTTAATGTATTTATATTTACTGAAGTAATCTTGCTTATCTCTTTTAAAGACAGTTCTTCATAATAATGTAGAAATACGACTTCTCTGTACTTTAGAGGCAAATTCATGACGGCATTCGTTAAGCTATTTTCTTCACTATGCTTGATAACCTCCTCTTCCACCTGTTTTGACTTAGAAGGGATATGGTCAAATACTTTATTGCTAAGCGTTATTTTGCGATAATGCCAGCTTCTTAAATAGTCCTTGCAATGATTACTCGCAATGCGATATAGCCAAGTTTTTATTGTTGACTGCTGATTAAATTGATTTAATTTTTCATAACACTTTATAAATATCTCTTGTGCCAAATCTTCTGCTATGGTTCGGTTTTTTACATATGTATATACAAGATGCAGGATATCATCGCTGTATTCACGCATTAATTGATCAATGATCTGCTCACGCTCATCCAGCATCATTTCATCTGTCACCGCCAATTGGTTTAGTTCATTCATCTAGTTGTCACCCCCTCATATATATTAGACGAAGCTACCCTTCATTCGGTTTGAAAAAATATAATTTTTTTTATGACCGTCTGTATTCTAGAGTATAAGTGGAAAAAGGAACAACCTCTTATCAGATTGTTCCAAAATGTTGTAGGTAGGTTAGGTCGCTTTTAAGACTACTTATTCGACTAATGATCCCTTATTTCTCAGAAGGAACTGTAATTACAATAGTTCTAATCAGAATTGCATATTGTTGTAAATCTGCATTTACCGTTACCAAATAGTTTAAGTGTAAACCTCCACAATATCTACTTTGCATAATAATTGTTATTAAACAATATGGCTCCGATTGTTGAATAAGAGCTAAAGACGCTTCTTCAACTAAACTGCCCCGTTAGTCATACATGTAGCGCAAGACTAACGCTACACCACAGAGAATGAAAATGTATACCACTGTCTATACTGTTTGTACGGCTGGCGAAGAAGGTCGATGAACTATGGTGCCATAGAGCCCGTCCGTTAGTCTGACTCCAACGATCTCGGTGCATCACAGACTGTCGCGCCCTGTATGGGTAGCACTTATGGGAGATTAATCCTTTTTGATTGGTTGCACCAGCCTTGCCTTTTAATTCTAACGAGAAGGATGATGCTTTTATTTTTCAATCCAATACTATAATGATACTACTCTTAGAGGCTCAGCCTTTTTTTAAAAAGCGTTTTTAATGGGTCCATTTTGTTATGCTCATTTTTCTTTTTTAAGCTTTTTTAATTTTCATGGGAGTTTAAGTACATTTATTCACAAACTCCCAAATTCATTTCTGTTATTTCTATAAATTTATTTTACACTGAACTACTTAATTAAGTAAGTGCTTTATCGGCTGAGAATCCTCACCCACCTTGATCCTAAGTAGTCATCGAATCACTACAATCTAATGCATCCTTGTTGTCGTTATTTCCTTTAGTAAGGTTAATATTACTTTCCGTCTCATTTTAAAAAATCAAGTATTTCTTAAGCGAACTTCGATGAATTAGCCTTGAATGGTGGTAGATAGCCGTTCTTACAACTACTCGCTGCTTATTGTCAGTCATGATTAATTCTCTCTATTTGTTCGTTATAAAATGTATAAGCCCCGATAATTTTTTCACTCGTAATTATTATTGTTCATTATAAAAAACGTATCATAATAAGAAGAACACCCACAAAGTGAGTACCTTAAAAATCTTTCGCGCTAACTAACTTATTTAATTAAAAATACTCTGTATTTATTCTGCCTTTGGTTGTCGTTAATCTGTCAAAAGTTTATAATGTTTTTTATTTAAATCTTAATGAATGCATATCAATTCCTTCAATTCTCACATAGTCTGCGGATTCTGTATCATCTACATGGTCTAAAACCAAAGCTAAAAATGAGAACATGGAGAAATCTTAAAGAAATGACTAAAAGTAATTTAATTACGCTAATACTGCAGCGTAAAAGAATTTTTTTAACTATATTAATTAGCATTAATTATGACTATTCTATTCGACACTTATTTAATATCTTCAATTTGTTTACATAATATTATTATCGTATTCTTCCTTTAAAAACCTGCTTTTTATCTCCGGCGATGGAAGCATACATTGATCCTTCTTACCAAACCATTTATATCGATTCTTTGCAAGATAATTATAAGCAAGGTCCCTTAACGGTTTAGGAACAATAATAAACACATAAAGAAACTTCCAAAATCCATCTAATTCCTTACTTATTCGAAGTGCTGCAGTGGATTTATCATAATATTTTCCGTCTTCCATTAGGACAATACTGTCTGTATCTTCTGGTAGATTGGTTTGATTTTTTAACTTTATGCCTATATCACTTTGCAACGAACCAAATTTAAAAGTCGCATGCTTATCACGTTTAATAATAAAGTTAACACTATTACTACAAAAATTACATACACCATCAAATAGGATAATTTTACTCATCAAATTCACCCTAATCTAGTTTATTTTTCACTTTACTGCTCACCCCCATTATACTAATATATAAAGATAATATCCCACACTTAGCTTAAATTTGAGTTTTTCAATAAGTAATAGAGCCAACATTACGTTGGCTCTTCGATGTTTATTCAATTATTTCAGGTTTTGGATAGTCATATCCTTTTGTATCGACTTCTACTGTTTTTATTTTCTGATCTTCGAGTGGTTTATCTGCAGCGCCACGTTCCACTGAAACAATATTATCCGCTACTTCCATTCCATCTGTAACTTTTCCAAATGAGGCATATTCCCCGTCAAGGTGTGGCGAATCCGCCACCATAATAAAAAATTGTGAACCTGCAGAATCAGGAGCACTTGATCTTGCCATCGATATAACCCCACGCTCATGAATTAATTCATTCTCAAACCCATTGGAGCTAAATTCTCCTTTAATTCCATATCCAGGACCACCTGCTCCATTCCCTTCAGGATCCCCTCCCTGAATCATAAACTGTGGGATTACACGGTGAAAAATTAATCCATTATAGTATCCTTCTTCCGCTAAAGAGATAAAGTTTGCAACCGTGTTAGGTGCAGTTTCCGGATACAATTCTAAGACGATTTGTTGGTCATTTTCCATTATAATGGTAACTACTGGGTTTTCTTCAACATCGCTTGGATAATTCGCTGAAGCTTGTTGATCAGAACTATTCTTATTACTATCATCGTCAGACGACGTAGTTCCACACGCTGCTAGTAAACCTACAATCATTACACCTATTAATAAAAGCACTTTTTTCATCTTTATCATCTCCAATATGTATTTTTGTTATGTTAATCTAAGTATTTACTTCCTTCACGAACACTCAATTTAGCAAGCTCGTTACCTTCAATAAACCGTTTGACAGATGTTGGATTTGATTTCGAGTACTCCCTTAATGCCCAACCAATCGCTTTCTGAATGAAAAATTCATTACTATTCTTATGAAGATTTATATAGCAATATAGTAATTCTTCATCAGTATTTTCCTTGTATTTTAACTGAAATAGTATAGCAGTACGCTGCAGCCAAATATTATCACTTGATGCCCATCCTTCAATCGTCTCATGAATGACTTCAGCATTGTCCTTCGCAATTTTGCCAACTGCCTTTTGTGCGAGCAAGTCAACGGTATCCCACCATGATTTAGTCGTAATAATTTTCTCCATTAATAGCAAATGTTCTTTCTCTAACTTCTTCAGCGAACGTTCAATATAATCAACAGCAGCATATTGATATTCTCTTTCTGGTTGCATCCACAATGAAGCAACGAAATCTGCTTGAAATGGTTCCTTTATAATCGCTGACTCTTGATAAAACCTTCTCATAATATTTTTTCTTTCTGGTGCTCGTATTCCCAAAAACGGAAATTTATTTCTCATATACTTTTCCATCTCTATTGCATCTTCTTTATTCATCCCTGCTTTAAAAAATGGAATCAGCTGATCGATATACATCTATTTCTCCCTTCGTTACTAATCAAAAAGATTCATGCTTAAATATCGTTCTCCAGTATCAGGTGCGATACAAACAACTTTCTTTCCTTTTCCGAGCCGCTTCGCAACATCGATTGCAGCATATACAGCAGCTGCACCTGATGGACCAAGAAAAATACCTTCCGCTTGTGCAAGTTTGCGTAACATGTCAATTGCGTCCTGATCATCCATTTGGATAATCTCGTCAAATATATCTGTGTTTAAAATGGACGGAATAAATCCAGGGCTTGTTCCAACTAATATATGTTTGCCAGGCTGTCCGCCCGACAGGACAGGAGACCCCTTAGGTTCTACAACTGCGATATGTAAATTAGGAAGCTTTTCCTTTAACGTTTCACCTGTTCCTGTTACGGTTCCGCCTGTCCCGGCTGTACAAACAAATGCATCCAATTTATCATTCATTTGTTCGAGAATCTCAATTGCTGTTGTTAAGCGGTGAATATCAGGATTAGCCTGATTTTCAAATTGCTGTGGTATAAAACTTCCTGGTATTTCTTCTTTCAATTCCATTGCCTTCTTTATTGCGCCTGGCATTTTTTCTTCATTTGGTGTTAATACAATCTTTGCTCCATATGCTTTTAAAATCTGTCTTCTTTCCATTGTACTGTTATCTGGCATTACTAGAATAGATTTATATCCTTTTGCAGCAGCAGTCATTGCTAGTCCTATACCAGTATTTCCACTAGTTGGTTCGATAATCGTGTCACCAGGCTTAATTATCCCTTGCTCTTCAGCTATTTTAATCATATTATATGCTGCACGATCTTTAACACTTTTACTAGGATTAAACATTTCTAGCTTAATAAATACATTTGCAGCGTCTTCAGGTACAAGTTTGTTAAGCTTAACCATAGGGGTTTGACCGATGAGCTCTGTCATATTTTCTACTAATCGCATTATCTAATAACCTGCTTTCTATTTAAATTAATAGTGAGCAACTGTCTATTTCTAATTATAGTTAATTATAGCGTTAACAACAATATTCTTCAGGTGTAATCATAGATATACCAAAAATAATATACCCCTCTAAGTAGATAATTAACGACTTCATTGAACACATACATACCAACACCCACAATCCCTCTTATATACCGATACCCTTATTAGTATAAACCCTCAAGTAATCCCATGAAAGAAATAATCGAATTTATATATACCTATACCCCTATCTACATATACTGGTGGATAGTGAGCAAAAATAAAAAGCGCAATCGAATTTTGCGCTTTCTCTAATTTTTATTTACTTTTTAAAATAAATTTGCAACGTTTTTAAATTCTAGTTCAGCAAATTTTGCTTCAATTTTCGCTTTATCATATTGCCAAATTGCTGTTTCTATTGAACAGGTGATTGGCACATCACATTTAATTTCTGCTAGATTACGAGACAAATGCAGCAAGTCAATATTTTCTTTTATTTTCGTCTGGATGCCCTTAGGCAGTTGATCGAGATTATCTAATAAATTATCAATAGAGCCATACTCTTGAATCAGTTTCGTTGCCGTTTTCTCACCAATCCCTTTAACTCCAGGATAATTATCTGCTGTATCCCCCATTAATCCCTTTATATCAATTACTTGCTTAGGCATAATCCCTTTTTTCTCATAAAAATTACCGATTGTAAAAATATCATAGTTACCGATACCCTTTTTCATGATAGCTACTTCAACGCCTTGTTCAACAAGCTGCAGCATATCCTGGTCACCAGTCAGGATAATGACATCATGTTCCAAGCGAAAATCATTTGCCAATGTACCAATACAATCATCCGCTTCAAAGTTCACGACACCAATATTCGGCATATCAAAGGAGTCTACTACCTCTTTAATCAAATCAAATTGTGGGACAAGTTCTTCTGGTGGTGCCCCTCTATTTGCTTTATACCCATCATAGAGGTCTGTGCGGAATGTTTTACTCCCCATATCCCAGCAGCAAATGACATGTGTTGGTTCAAATTTATTTACAGCATCCGTAAAATAGCGGATAAACTGATAGATTCCGTTCGTTGGTATCCCTTGACTCGTTCGCATAAAATTCCCTCTAAATGAAGTAGCGAAAAACCCACGGAATAATAACGCCATTCCATCTACTAAAAGTATTTTATTTCTATCCATTACGACACATCCTTTTCATCTTAGGGCTCAATAATTGCTTTTAATTCCTTTTCTTTTTCCGATAATATGGATAGATCCATCGCTGTTGCCATCATCTCTAAATGATCATTCAGCAGTATCGTTACAGAATCAATTGCATCACCTTTTATGTCCCCTACAAATCGATTGAGAGCCTCCACGTAATATTCTAACATAATTGCTTTATTCAGGTTGATATAATCTTTTACCATAGGTAAGAGAATAGTAAACAGCTGCTCTTTCAACTGTTCTTTTTCATTCTTTTCAAAGAAAGCTTTTGTACTTTTAAATGTAGATATAGCACCATCAAATATGCCTAAATCGAGCTTACTGAACGCGAGTTCGTATTTTGGCGTTTCCAAATCAATTTCACTAAAATTTGGCAGGACAAAGATTGGATCTGCTTGTTTTCCCTTATTAGTAATGTACTTATATACATTTGCAACTTCAACTTTGGTTAACTGTTCAATCCGTAATGAAATTGCTTGGAGCTCCTTATATAGTTCATTTCCAACATAATCAATTAAGTCCTCAAGATTATTTCTTAATTGCACCCTAGCTTTTCTACCGGAATCCGTAACGGTAGTTGGATTAAAGAATTCCTTGTACATATCGTGGAACCGAATGGATAGACGTTCGATTACAAAATATAATTGCTTCTCAATTTTCTGCTTCAGCCGTTCTTCATTGACCATTGCCTTGATAGAAGCAATTTCACTAGCAAGGCAATCCTTTTTCTCTACCAGATGCTGTTTATATGCTTCCTTTTGATTCTCATCTAATTGTAATGTTTCAATTGTCTGCTTCATCGTTTGATATGTTCTTGTTATATCCCATCTGGCGGATTCAACGGTTAGTGCAGTTAAATCATGATGAATAAATTGATAGAAATGATCCTCAAAATATTGCATTTGCTGATTTAACCTTTTATTTGATTGTTTATCTGCAAGTGACTTCTTACTCGAAACTGGATATAAATCTGGGAGACGAATCCCTAATTGCAATAACTGTTCCTGTACATAGTCTGTCACCAATTCAAGTTCCTTTTGATCAGCAGCAAGGTCAGATGCATTGACTATAAAGAACATTTTATCCAGTTCAAATGATTCCTTCACTCGTCCTAATTGGAGAAGGAAGTCTCGATCGGCTCGTGATAATGCATGATTATAATACGTGACATACAAAATGGCATCGGCATGTTTGATGTATTCGAAAGCAACATTTGTATGCCGTGCATTAACAGAGTCCGCTCCTGGCGTATCAACGAGAACAATCCCTTGTCTTGTTAGTGAACAATCATAATGCAAATCAATCGCCTCAAAATAACATGCCTTTGTCTCATCTGTCACATAAGCTGCAAATTCTTCTAGTGAAATCTTTAATCGCTTGCCAATATTTGCTTTATTTTCCTCATAGCCTTCGAGTATTGCATGTAAATAAGATTGGTACATCTTATTTAGCTTTCTATCCTGGTGGATTTGCTTCATTTTAACCCAATCGAGTAATTCTTCTAATGTCGTTGCTTTAGGAGAAAATTTCTTTGTAATTAAACGCAGATCATTTACAAGTGAAGCTTCGTCTTTAAGAGATATGATTACATCCCCATGCTTCGATGTTTCGGTAACTGGTTGAATCCGGTTTACAACTGCTGTTGTTGGATTCGGTGAAACAGGTAATACACTTTCGCCTAAAAGCGCATTCGCAAATGATGATTTGCCTGCACTAAATGCTCCAAACAATGCAATCGAATACGTACGATTTGTTAATTGATTCTGCCTATTAATTAGATCTTTTTTAAGAGATGCAAAACTAGGTAAATCCTCGATGACTTGAATGGCTTTCTCGATGTTCATTAGTATTGAATCCACTTTAAAACCATTTGTTTGTTTCCTTCCAATGCTGTGCCTTTCTTCTAGCGCTGCCTCATTTACCGTAATCACATTCGGAAGCCGAGGAATGACCTTTTTAATTATTTCCAACTTTTTATCCCGAGCAGTTTCAAGACGCTCGTATGCAAGTTGAGATGGACTCGGTGATTCCAGTTGCTGATCGATTTGTCTGTACTGAGCATGGAGCTCTACTTGTAAACTGTCATATTTAGCTTTTGTTGCCAATGCTTGTTCATGATCCGCAAGCTGTGAACTCACTTTTTCTATTTTTACTCTAAGATCATCTTCTAAGTTTGTTTTAATACCTTCAAGTAACTGTTTCGCTTTCTCTTTAAATTTTTGTTTAATATCTGCAGTCACATCTTTCGTATAAACAAGAACATAATCGTCGTTAGCCTTTGCACCTGGTTTAATAATGTTTATAACATCCGCATCGTTATAATCTACCGTTAATGCCTGAATTTGCTTTTGTATCTCACTATCTTGTATTCCATATTGATTTGCCAGTTTTAAAAACTTTTCACGAAGCTTCCATTCGATTAATGCATCGATATTCCCCTGTAATGTCGTTAAAAAATCAGATAACCTTTTGTTTTTCTCTTCGGTTACTTTTTTAGCAGAAGAAAATAAACCAACTTTAAAATTCTTTTGCTGCGACTCTAGGAATAATTGAACTTTATCCCGCAAGCTAGCTGGCATGATATAGGCATTGTCAAGTGTGGTTTGTAGTTCTTTATTAAAGTTCTTTTCGAATGCTAAAGGTACTTGCTTTAACTCGTTCATTTGCTTGGTTAATGAGTCGATTCCTAATTTACTCGTCTCTATTTGTGTTGTAGTGTATTGGTATAAATCATTCGTTGATTCCTCATATTTCTGTTTCAAAAATCCTTTATGTTCGCTCACTACTTGATGAACAGATTGATCAATTTGAAATAAACGATTCTTTTCTTCATACATTTGCTCATAAAGGAAATGCTTTAACGTCGAAAACTGATTATATTGCATCGTTTCATCCAATAATGAAGTAAAATAGATATTCTTTGGCAACAAACCCCATTGTTCAAATGTTTGTTCGATTTCTGAAACATACTGCCTAAATGATAATTCACTTTCATCATGCTTATCGATTTGATTAATTATCGTATAAAAAGGTATTCCCTTCTCTTGAATAGACTTTAAGAACTGTAAATTCACTTCCGATTGCACATGATTATAATCCATCACATAAAACATCACATCAACGAGATGTAGAGATGCTTCCGTAATCAATCGATCAGTATCATCTGCCGCATCAATCCCAGGTGTATCGATAATACTGACACCGTCTGGTAAAATTGCATCACTAATTCGAATATCAATTTTTTTAATAGTTTCTTTATCCGTTGAGTAGGCTTTGATGATTTCCAACTCATATGGTTCCTTAAATTCTATTACTTCGTTATTATGAAAATAAACACGTGCAGAGCCATCGCCAGCACTTATTTTTACGATATTTGCACTTGTAGGCACCGGACTTTTTGCTAGAAGATCAACGTTTATAAGTGCATTAATCATCGATGATTTCCCAGCAGAAAAATGCCCAGAAAAACTAATTGTAAATTCCTTTTTTTCTAGTTTCTCGTATAAATCTAGTATTTTTTCAGCAGTTTGCTGATCCCCATTGTCAGTCATTAACTGATATAGCGCTACCAAATTTGGTAACGTCG
Organism: Oceanobacillus zhaokaii; assembly: GCF_003352005.1. Taxonomy (GTDB): domain Bacteria; phylum Bacillota; class Bacilli; order Bacillales; family Amphibacillaceae; genus Oceanobacillus; species Oceanobacillus zhaokaii. The sequence goes on along the minus strand of NZ_CP024848.1, from coordinate 1,952,662 downwards.
TATGCAATTTTAACTCTTCTTTTAGTTTCATTGTCTTCATGCCCTTCCCTATCCCAACTTAACAACTATTATACGAAACTTTTCCTTTATATTCTATGTAAATAATTTATAATATTCTAATTCTCGCCAATTAGTTAACATAATATTATTACTGTAGATAAAAGAACTTTGACAGAAATGCCAAAGTTCTTTTAACTATACTGGATAAACACCGTGCTTTCTTTCAGTAAAGACAATGTTTTTATCTTCATAAATCGAGAATCGTGTGATTAATTCCTTTCGCAAATCATCTGGATTAATAACGGTATCAACAACCATCTCTGATGCCAAACGGTAAATATCAATTTCCCTGCGATATTCGTCTTGTTTTTCTTTAATATATGCTGCACGTTCATCTTCAGGTAATGCTGCTATTTTATTTGCATTTACTGCATTAATCGCCGCTTCTGGACCCATGACTGCTATTTGTGCATTCGGAAAGGCAATGACACAGTCTGGCTCAAATGCAGGTCCTGCCATAGCATATAGTCCAGCACCATATGCTTTCCGAACGATGACTGAAATTTTCGGTACGGTAGCTTCGCTCATCGAGGACAGCATCTTCGCGCCATGTCGGATAATCCCTTCTCTTTCAACCTTCGTACCAATCATAAACCCCGGAACATCGGTTAGGAATAATAACGGGATATTGAATGCATCACAAAGCTGGATAAACTTCGCAGCTTTATCCGCTGAATCTGTAAAAAGTACCCCTCCTTTTACCCGAGGTTGATTGGCAATAATCCCAATCGCCCTGCCATCAATACGTGCGAGGCCAGTGATGAGCTCGGCAGCAAATTTTTTTTTGATTTCACAAAAACTATTTTCATCAATTACACGATCAATTAGATCATACATATTAAATGCAGCATTCTGATTTTCAGGAATAATTTCCGATATTGATTTTTCAAATGGCTTTACTTCTTTTCTATCCTCTAAGCTTGGTCTCGACCTAAAATTAGCTGGGAAGTATCGCAAATAGCGTTTTGCGTATTGAATTGCTTCTTCTTCTGATTTTACTAAAACGTCGCCTACACCCGATACGGTAGTATGCATCCTTGCGCCACCCATTTCCTCGAGTGTTACTTTCTCACCAATTACCTTCTCTGCCATTCTTGGTGATCCTAAATACATCGAGGCATTTCCCTCAACCATAACGACGATATCACAAAATGCTGGGATATATGCACCACCTGCAGCGGATGGACCAAATAATAAGCATATTTGTGGAACACGTCCAGACAATTTAATCTGATTATGAAATATTCTCCCCGCACCGCGTCGCCCAGGAAACATTTCAATTTGATCTGTAATTCTTGCTCCAGCTGAGTCAACTAAATAAATTATTGGTAATTCTAGCTTCTCTGCGGTTTCTTGTATACGAAGGATTTTTTCAACGGTTCGTTCCCCCCATGATCCAGCTTTAACGGTAGAATCATTTGCCATTACACAAACCTTCTGACCGTTAATTTTACCAATTCCAGTTACAACACCGTCTGATGGTAGCGAATCATCCATGCAATTTGCGAAAAATGCATCCTCAATTTCTATACCTTCATCAAATAATAATGCTAATCGCTCACGTACAAAAAGCTTGCCTTTTTCTTTATTTTTTTCATGGTATTTATCGTGACCACCCTGTTCAATTTTATTTATTCTTTCTTTTAATTCCTCAATAGATGACAAGGTTCTACCCCCTTTATTTCCCTTGGTAATTCGGTATTCTTTTTTCACTAAAGGCATGCAGGCCTTCTAATCGATCTGCTGTCGGTATTGTTTTCTTATATGCTTCATGTTCAATCGTGAGTCCCGATGATAAGTCTGTTTGCATTCCTTTATGGATTGCTAGCTTTGCTTGCTCGATTGCAATTGGACCATTTGCTGTGATAATTTCTGCTAGTTTAATTGCTTCATATAGTAAGTTCTCTTTTTTAACGACCTGCTCAACTAGACCAATGTCTAATGCCTCTGCTACTGTAATTGGCTTAGCAGAATAAATCAGCCGCTTCGCATGTCCTAATCCGATTAAGCGGGGCAAACGCTGCGTTCCACCAGCACCTGGGATAATTGCGAGTGATGCTTCTGTTAAACCCAACTTTATATCTTCAGAAGCAATTCGGATATCGCAGGCCAATGCTAGTTCTAATCCTCCACCAAATGCTGCACCATTAATTGCGGCTATAACAGGCATTCGTAAATGTTCAATTGCATTTACCGTTTTTCCGATATATGCTACTGCGTCAATTACAGATTCATTTGTCATGTTTTTTCGTTCCTTCAAGTCGGCACCCGCACAAAATGCCTTTTCGCCCGCACCCGTAATTATCGTAGAATAGATTGAGGTATCTTCATCAACCTCTTGTAATGCTTGATTTAATTGATAAAGGAGAGTGTTTGACAATGCATTAGCCGCTTCCGGTCGATTCAGCGTGATGATTGCAATATGCTCTCTATCTCGATTAAGCTTGATAAGCTGCTCCATGCTTTACCTCCTTATTCAATAATCGCGATAATATCGCCTTCATTTACAAAATCACCTTCCGCTACCTTTAACTCTTTTAAGGTACCTTCAGCTTCTGCCGCAATTGGAATCTCCATTTTCATCGATTCTAAAATAACTACATCCTGTCCTTCTTCAACTGTATCACCAGGTTTAACAGTAATTTTCCATACGCTTCCAGCCATACTTGCGCGAATTTCTTCCATTTGTTTTCCACCTCATTTCCTCAGTGTTTTCGTTTGGACATGTTTTTCAATAAAATCCGTTTTAATCTCACCTTTTATATATGCATCGTGATTAACGATATTTAACAATAGTGAATTATTCGTCTTAATTTACTCAATTTTATATTGTCCCAGTGCATCTCTTAAAAAGGTTATTGCTTACTCACGACTTTTACCTATTTTCATCCGCTAATTTGACATGTGGTGCTTTTTCGTCAGCTTGCGAGTAAATTACAACGGTTTTTATTCCATGTTTTTTACGAGTGCTGATAATCCTGACAGCAATTTCAGCACGATTAGCGATTAGTACTTTTTTATCATGTCAGCTCACCTGCTTTGCTTGTTAATATGTTTCTAACAGCCTAGTTCCCTAGCAATAACAAGTCGTTGAATCTCAGATGTTCCTTCGCCTATTTCCAATAATTTAGCATCTCTTAAATAACGCTCAACCTCATATTCGCGCATGTAACCGTATCCACCATGAATTTGTACTGCTTGATTTGCGGAACGGAATGCAGTTTCGGTTGCGAATAACTTAGCAAACGCTGCTTCCTTACTAAAGGACTTATTTTTGTCCTTTAGCCACGCCGCTTTATGCACCATATTTCTGGCAAGCTCTACCTCCATCGCCATGTCTGCGAGTTTAAATTGAATTGCTTGAAAGCTAGAAATTGATTTACCAAATTGTTTGCGATCCTTTGCATATTGCAGTGACTTTTCTAATGCTGCTTGTGCAATACCCACGCCTAATGCGCCTATTGAAATCCTTCCACCATCAAGCGTATATAAAAATTGTTTAAATCCTTTGTTTGCTTCTCCTAAAAGATTTTCTTTTGCAACGCTTACATTATTTAGAACGATTTCAGCAGTATCGGAACCACGCATTCCCATTTTGTCGTAATTACTAGTAATTGTCACGCCTTCGGTATTTGCAGGTACAATAAATGCGGATATTGCATTCCTGCCTTTATCATTTTTACCTGTAACCGCAGTTATAATTAATGTTTCAGCATAGCTTGCATTTGTAATGAAGCATTTTTCACCATTTATGAGATAAGAATCATCTTTAAGTATTGCAGTCGTTGTTGTTCCACCAGCATCTGAACCAGCGTTTGGCTCGGTTAATCCGAATGAAGCTAGAGCCACACCCTCTGCAAGCGGTTTCAAAAACTGTTGCTTTTGATCTTCTGTCCCAAAGTAATAAATTGGACTCGCTCCAAGTGATACTGCCGCGGCATAGCTTAGACCAGTGCTTGCACAGACCCGACCAATTTCCTCAACCGCTATCGCATAGGAAAGTGTGTCTCCACCAGAGCCACCATATTCTTCTGGAAAAGGAATACCTAGTAATCCTAGTTCACCCATCTGTTCAAAAATATCAACAGGAAAATTTGCTTTCTGGTCAATTTCAATTGCTCTAGGTTTAATTACTTCTTCCGCAAACTCATGAACCATATTTTTAATCATTTGCTGTTCCTTAGATAATTCGAAGTTCATTATTTCGCCTCCTAAGGTTTACTGATAATGTATTTAGTTTTTAAAAAAGATTACTAAGAATTGGAAATTAAAATCAATTCTTAGTAATCACAAATATATCTTAATTGTATACTCAAATTTGAAAATAGAAAAGGATTTGTTTAGTGAAAACAGTTCAAATCAATTATTCAATATTTAAAAGCTTGTCGAATCTCCTTAGCTGCATATACTTTAAGAAAGTTTTTATAATACTTTCTTATTTTTCATCAAAAGGTCGTTCATACTGTGCTTCTTTCCACACTTCTTCTACTTCACCTTGATTATCTGCATCAATAAGGAATGACCCATTACTGCTTCGTCCGCTTGTTGATAGTCCAAGTGGGAGTACTTGATGCGTTTCCCCATTTGAAGTTAGGAAGTTTATTTTATCCTGCTCATTCACAACGAAGAAGCCTCTCACACGGTGTGGCTTACTCTTTAATTCTTTTAACATGACGAGCCCTCTTTTGGCACGACTTGCTGGTTCAAATTCTTGTAACTTCATTCGTTTACCTGCTCCGCGCTGCGTAATGATAAAGAGCGATGGATTACTTGACTCGTCAAATACTTGTCCATTAACGACATATTCATCCTCTTTTAATTGAATCGCTTTTACCCCTGCTGCACGTTGACCAACAATGTTAATTTCTTCTTCTTTAAACCTTAATCCATATCCTTTATTGGATGTAACAAACACATCTGATTTTCCATCCGTAAGATGCACACTTACAACTTCATCATTCTGCTTTAAATTTAAGGCAATAAGTGCCTTTGAATGTCGTTGCGCATTGTATAGCATTAACTCACTTCGTTTTACCATTCCATTTTTCGTGAAGAAGACGAAATATTTATCTTTCTCAAAATTACGAATTGGAATGCATTGAATGATACGCTCATCCTTATCAAAAGGAACTAGGTTCGATAAGTGCTGGCCAATATCTTTCCAGCGAATATCTGGCAATTCATGTACTGGTATAATCAAATATTTACCTTTATTCGTAAACAGTAAAATCTTATCTGTAGTGTTTACCTCAATCAAAGATACAAGATGATCCTGGTCCTTTATCGCCAAGTCCTCTCCATTTGAAGCAGTGTAAGAACGTAAGCTCGTACGCTTCAAATAGCCATCTTTTGAAATCGAGACGAGAACATCTTCACTAGCGATCATAACCTCGATATTAATTTTTAATTCTTCAATTTTGTCTTCAATCGCAGTTCTTCTTGGATCTTGGAATGTCCGCTTAATTTGACGTAAATCCTTTTTAATCGTTTGTAGAAGTACCTTCTCACTTCCGAGAATAGCTTCAAGTGCTTCAATTTGTTTGAATAAATCTTCCGCTTCTTTCCGCAGCTGTGATATATCCGTGTTTGTTAATCGATAAAGCTGGAGCATGACAATTGCTTCCGCTTGTGCCTCGGAGAAATCATAAGCAGCAATAATTCGTTTCTTCGCGTCTTGCTTATCCTTCGATGAACGAATCGTGACAATCAATTCATCCAGAATGGAAATTGCTTTTATTAATCCTTCGACAATATGTGCACGATCTCTCGCTTTTTTTAGATCAAAGGTTGATTGTCTTGTTACTACATCTTTTTGATGATCAATATACGCGTCGAGTATTTGCGATAGCGATAATAATTTCGGAGTACGATTTTGAATAGCAACCATATTAAAATGATAGTTCACTTGTAAATCCGTATTTTTATATAAATAGTTTAGGATACCCTCACTATTTACTTCTTTTTTCAATTCAACTACCACTCTTAATCCAGTACGATCCGATTCATCACGAACTTCCGCTATTCCTTCTACCTTACGATCAATCCGAAGCTCATCCATTTTCTTAACCATGCTTGCTTTATTTACTTCATAGGGGATTTCTTCAATCACAATTTGTTCACGATTACCACGAATTTCTTCAATTCTAGCTTTTCCGCGAACAATGATTTTCCCCCGACCTGTCTCATAAGCTTTCTTTATTCCTTCGATACCCTGAATAATTCCGCCTGTAGGAAAATCTGGCCCTTTAATAACCTTCATTAGTTCTTCGATTGTTGCCTCTGGATTTTCCATTTTCATAATTACAGCATCAATTACTTCAGCTAGATTATGTGGGGGAATATCTGTTGCATATCCAGCTGATATTCCTGTCGAACCATTTACAAGTAAATTGGGAAATTTAGCTGGAAGGACAACTGGCTCTAACGTAGTCTCGTCAAAGTTAGGGATAAAATCAACGGTCTCTTTATCAATGTCGCGAAGTAATTCTGAAGAAATAGCAGATAGTCTAGCCTCTGTATATCGCATTGCAGCTGCCGGGTCACCATCCATACTCCCATTGTTTCCATGCATTTCAATTAATTCACTTCTTAATTTCCAATCTTGGCTCAAACGAACCATTGCTTCATAAACAGAGGAATCACCATGTGGATGATAATTCCCAATTACGTTTCCGACCGTTTTAGCAGATTTACGAAATATCCTATCATGTGTATTCTTCTCTACGTGCATCGCATATAAAATTCTACGTTGTACAGGCTTCAATCCATCTCTGACATCTGGCAAGGCCCTGTCCTGTATAATATATTTACTATACCTTCCGAATCGGTCACCTATTGCTTCTTCTAGTGGAAGGTCTAAAAACTTCTCAGGTTGTGACAAACCAACCCCCCCTTATTCCTTTATGATTTTCTCATTCTCTAGTATTGTGGCATCTTCTTCCAAACCAAATTCAACATTACTTTCAATCCACTTTCTTCGCGGCTCTACTTTATCACCCATTAATGTTGTAATTCTCCGATCTGCTCGAGCAAAGTCATCGATCGTTACTCGAATTAATGTACGTGTTTCCGGATTCATCGTCGTATCCCATAATTGATCCGCGTTCATTTCCCCAAGACCTTTATATCGTTGTACAGTATAACCATTTTTAAATTCTTGTACTGCTCTTTTCATTTCCTCTTCTTCCCAAGCATAGACAACTTTCTCACTCTTTCCTTTTCCTTTGGAAATTTTAAAGAGTGGCGGTAAACCAATAAATACTTTGCCAGCCTCTATTAGCTTACGCATGTAGCGATAGAAGAAGGTCAGCAATAATACTTGAATATGTGCGCCGTCTGTATCAGCATCGGTCATGATAATCACTTTGTCATATTGTACATCTTCTAAATCAAAGTCACTTCCGACACCTGCACCAATTGTGTGAATGATTGTAGATATTTCTTCATTTTTCATAACATCTTCAAGCTTTGCCTTCTCGGTGTTTATAACTTTTCCTCTTAATGGGAGCACTGCTTGGAACTTACGATCTCTTCCCTGTTTAGCAGATCCACCAGCAGAATCACCCTCTACCAAATAAAGCTCATTTCGTTTTGGGTTTCTTGACTGTGCAGGAGTAAGCTTCCCACTCAATAACGTATCTCTCTTTTTCCGTTGTTTTCCTGTTCTTGCTTCTTCTCTAGCTTTTCTAGCAGCATCGCGTGCTTCTTTAGCTTTTAAGGATTTTCTTGTTATCATACCAGCAATATCTGGATTCTCTTCTAGGAAATAAGAAAGATGTTCTGAAACAATGCTATCTACAACAGACCTAGCCTCTATTGTTCCAAGTCTTCCTTTTGTTTGACCCTCAAATTGCAGCTTATCCTCAGGAACGCGGACGGAAACAACGGCAGTCATCCCCTCACGAATATCAGATCCTTCAAGGTTTTTATCTTTTTCTTTTAGTATTCCAATTCTTCTTGCATACTCATTAATTGTTCTTGTAATTGCCGTCCTTGCACCTGATTCATGAGTTCCGCCATCTCTTGTGCGAACATGGTTAACAAAAGATAACATCGTCTCTGAGTAGCCATCATTATACTGAAAAGCAAATTCAACTTCAATTTCTTGTTGCTCACCCTCAAAAGAAACGATTGGACTGAGTGTATCTTTTTCCTCATTTAAATAACTAACAAAAGCTTCGATCCCATTTGGATAATGGAATAATTCCTTCTCTTCTGTTCGTTGGTCGTAAAGCTCAATTGTAATCCCTTTTAATAAAAATGCTGACTCACGTAGTCGCTCCGAAATGATTTCATAATCATAGATTAATGAGGAGAAGATTAATGCATCCGGTTTAAAATGAATAATGGTTCCGCTTTTCTTTGTCGGACCTTGTTTTTCTAATGTTGTAACAGGTTTTCCACCATTTTCGAATCGTTGCTTAAAAGATTGGCCATCTCGAAAAATGGTTACCTCCAACCACTCGGAAAGAGCATTGACTACTGAAGCACCTACTCCATGCAGCCCTCCACTAGTCTTATAGCCACCTTGTCCAAATTTTCCGCCCGCATGCAGTACCGTAAAAATTACTTCTGCTGTGGGCTTTCCGGAACTATGTACCCCTGTTGGTATACCTCTACCACTATCCTCTACAGAAATACTATTGTCTTTATGAATTGTCACTTTAATTTCATTACCATAACCGGATAACGCCTCATCAACTGCATTGTCTACAATTTCAAATACGAGATGGTGTAGTCCACGACTATCTGTACTACCAATGTACATCCCTGGTCTTTTTCTAACAGCATCAAGACCTTCTAGAACTTGAATGGATTCATCGGTATATTGGGTTGGTTGATTGGTCAATTGACCATCAACTCCTTTCTAAAAAATCTCATAACATAATAATTATATCAGAACAAACATTCGTTTGTGATATATTCTTCATTCCATAAAAAATAATTATAGTATACTTATATTAGCCCAGAACACGGTAGTAAGTATACTATAATTAAGGTTTGATTGCATTGGATGGCAAAAATGTCTAATTCAAGTGTATTGATATCTATATTCAATCGAAGAAAAAGGATGACAGAGCATGTCATCCTGAGACTCACTTTATTTTACTAACACTGAATGAACTACCTTTATGCATAAATCCATAACTACTGTAAAATCATGTTCTTTGAGGTAATGATATGCTTCCTCGTTCACGATACCTTGCTGTGCCCAAAAAACTTTTGCATTTGTCATTGTAGCGTCTTTTGCAATTTCTGGCAAATGTTCTGGTCGTCTAAAAACGTTAATTATATCAAATTCTTCGGGTATATCTGTTAAAGATGGATAAGCTTTCTCCCCTAGTACTTCTTCCACGGTCGGATTCACAGGAATAATCCGATACCCGTTTTCTTGCATCTTCTTTGATATTTGATAGGAAGTACGTTCTGGATTATCAGAAAGTCCTACTACAGCTATTGTCTTCGAAGATTCTAATATTTCCTTCAGTGCTTCTTTCGATGGATTTTCCCAAGTCATTATGTTATCCTCCTAATAATTATCATTTAGTTTCAAATCAATTGGAGAAGTGAATTACTTTAAACTTTATCTATCGTCATTATAGCACACGCTTTTAATAATTTACAAAATAACGACTATAAGAGCTCAGCTGTGAAGAATAAATTCGGAGAAATTATGATAGAAACATTATTTTTATATACTCACTCGGTTTACTTCATGCTAAAATGAAAGTTGAAGTTGTGACAATTCATTTGATTAAATAAGAGAGTAGGATGTACGATGGAATATATTTTATTTATTATTATCGCGTATTTATTAGGATCAATTCCATCCGCGTTAGTCGTTGGTAAAATCGGCTATAAAATTGATGTCCGGGAACATGGAAGCGGGAATTTAGGTGCAACGAATGCCTTTCGTGTTCTAGGAGTAAAAGCTGGAATTATTGTGACATTAGCAGATATATTAAAAGGTACGATTGCTGTTTTAATCCCCTTACTATTTGATGCGGAAGTAAATCGTTTAATTATAGGGATTTTCGCGGTTCTAGGCCATACATATCCTCTTTTTGCTAAATTTAAAGGTGGAAAGGCTGTAGCAACCTCTAGTGGGATTATTTTAGGAATAAACCCATTATTATTTATTATTATGATACTTACCTTTATTCTAACTTTGTATATCACGAAATATGTTTCTCTGTCCTCAATGATTACAGGAGTAATCAGTACGTTGGTTGCTTTATTCTTCCGAGATATTGGACTCATAATTGTAATTGCTCTACTTACAATTTTTGTTTTTTATCGACATCGGGAAAATATCAAGAGAATCCGAAATGGCACAGAACCAAAAATTAAATGGATGGGATGATTCAATCAATTGAATCATCCCATTTTTTCGCTTATATTTAAGTAATAAACAAATAAGCAGGAGATGAAGATTCATCCATGAAATATATATTTATCGGTCTAATTCAGTTTTATCGAAAAGCTATAAGTCCCTTTACACCAGCAACATGTCGATTCTATCCTACATGCTCTGAATACGGATTAGAAGCATATAAACGATTTGGTGCAATAAAAGGATCCTATTTAACAATTAAACGAATCAGTAAATGCCATCCTTTTCATCCAGGGGGTGTCGATTTAGTCCCTGAAAAAGCTAAAAAAAATTAGAAAACCTGCAATTAATATTGCCGGTTAGAACGTATTAATTATTTTTGTCCCTTGAATCGGTAACCAAAGAGCAATATATCATCTTTAGTTAGTTCACACTTGATATAATAGTTAACAAACTTAACCAAGCATTTCGGTTACTGCCGTAGTTCCACTTATATAGTTTTTATACTTTGTTAACTACAAAATAGAAGAGCTGCAATGGTCTCTTCTATTTATCTTTTGTTAAATTAAATCGGGTCAATTGATCCCATTTCCCCTCTTTGCGTAATACTTCTTCTTGCTGCACTCCAAATAAATCAAAATGTGGGTATTGTTCCTTTCTATCAATCCAATTCTCTTGGAGTCCGTATTTTTTTCCCCAAGAAATTAGTTTTGTTAGATCATTACAGCCAACTTTTGTTACAGTAGTACTGTCTGGAAATCGCTCATCAAGCCAGTAGTGGGTTAAGAAATCAATGTTTCCATTTTCGACATTTTTCTTCCAAGTGACTAGTTCCTCTCGTTTTATTCCAAAAGCCATTACACTTCTCCCTTCATACTCGCTATGTATGCATGATGCCATTCTGGAAAAGATCTACGTAATGATAAAGGTCTAAATGTTTCCTTTTTAACGATTACATGCTTTGTAGTTCCACTCACTGCAATTTCTCCGTTAGCCCCTATTACATTATACCCATATGTAGTTCTTAATCCGTCGTATTCTTCTATCCATGTTTCAACTGTTACGTCTTCCCCATATTTTACTGGTTTCTTGAATGAAAGATGCGCGTCGATAACTGGTGATACTACATTTTCTTCTTCCATTTTTGCATAACTTAATCCTAAATTCTCTATATATTTTGTACGGCCTATCTCAAACCATACTAAGTAGTTACCGTGATAAACTACGCCCATCTGATCTGTTTCTTGATATCTTACTTCAATTGGTGTACGTACTTTATTCAATCTTTGTTCCCCCTAATAATTCCAACATTTCTATTATATTACCATAAATCAATTAGAAAATTGGAAGTTGTGTTCCTAGTGCTAAATAAAAGAACCTTAAACCCAGTCTATATGGATTTAGGTTCCATTCGTTTATTTTAGCATTTAAGCAAGAAAACTTTCTCAGCTCTTAAGCGCAAAATATGGCTGTTACTCACTTAAAAGCTTGGAACAGCCATATTTCAAAATGATGTTTTATTAAGATTCATCTTTTATTTCTTCTCGCATTCCCTCGATAGCTTCTTCTCGGCGTTTATTTTTGGCTTTTATTCGTTCGTTTTCTACACCATCTGAATATTGCATCGTTTCATTTGCTTCTTCGATATTTTCAATCGTATTTTGTATCATACTTTGTAATTTACCGACATTGTCAGTACGATCATCCGGGTTTGGTTTATTATAGTTATCAGTCATTTTCATTCTCCTTTCTAATGGTATTATCTTACCAAGAGAAATTAAAATTATACGAGAAAAAATGTCCCTTTCTGCCAGAGAGGGACATTAATATTAGTTTTCATTCACTTTTAATGATTGATGCATTCTCATTTCTAACTCTTGTTCAATTTTGTCTAATAATCGACGATCTTCTAAGATTTGTCTTCGATTTTCTTGAACAAGCTCTTCGAATGTAACTTTCTTTTTCAATGAAATGGCGATTCACTCCTTATTTAAGAGCATAATCATAGTTGTCACGATATAGAAATCGATTCTTATAGTAAATGCTCTATTTTGTTCCACATATCATCTGTAAATAAGATGTAAGTGCATGCTTCACATTATTTAGAAGTATCACCATTTTTATCAAATTTTATAATAATGAATTAAAAAGTAATTAAAATTTTTCATTAATTTAAGGCATGGAGCATTTCTTCCATAAATTCATATGTCATTGGTCCGACCCTTCTAGGCTGCTGAACGATACCATCAGTACCGATAAAATACGTTGTAGGAATTGTATAGACTCCATATTCCTTCCCAACAGCTCCATCTTCATCCATTGGAACCATATAGGTGTAGTCAGAGTTATTGATAAAATCTCGTACCTTTTGGTCTTTTTCTTCAAAATTAATAGCAATTACCTCTATTTCATCTTGGTAGGTATCATAAAACGCTTGCATTGCTGGCATTTCTTCTTTACATGGCGGGCACCATGTCGCCCAGAAATTTAATAAAACTTTCTTCCCGCGAAGATCCGATAATTTGAACTTCGAGCCGTCAGCTGTTTCCAGTTCAATCTCAGGTGCTAATTCACCTGGTTTAATACCAACACTTTCTACTGGAGCAATTGTCCCGCCACGGACGCTTGTATCCCCACTAACATCATACTCATTGCTATTTGATGCTGCACTGTTATTTTTGTTTTGATCAATAATATTTGCTGTTAATATACCTGCCAATACTAATAGAATCATTAATCCTGCCATTCTTTTATACATCATTTGACACCCCTATAATTCATCCATTGATGAATAAATATAACATTATAACTAAATGGTATGTATATTCATCGCTTTTGTAAAGGGATTCATCTGATTGTTCTTAAATTATTCGCAAATGATAATTGTTGATAGAATATATCTTATACCTTTCGCTCTAATGTCAATTATTATTACCGAAAAAAGCGTCCTACTTATAATGTAGAACGCTTTTTCTTATTAGCTATGCTCCAATTCTTTCACGTAAAACCATTTGCAGGATCCCACCGTGACGGTAGTAATCAATTTCAACCTCACTATCGAAACGTGCGATAACTTCAAATTCTGTCGTCTTACCTGTTTCATCTGTTGCAGTAACTTTTAGTAAATCACGTGGTTTAACACTTTCATCAATTTCCACATTAAAGCTTTCTTGACCTGTTAATCCAAGCTTCTCTAGATTTTGCCCTTTTTGGAATTGTAGTGGTAATACCCCCATCATTACTAGGTTTGAACGGTGAATACGCTCAAAGCTCTCTGCTATAACAGTTTTTATACCTAATAAATTCGTACCTTTCGCTGCCCAGTCGCGTGAAGAACCCATGCCATAATCTTTTCCACCGAATACTACTAATCCAGTACCTGATGCTTGATACTTCATCGCTGCATCATAGATTGGCATTACTTCTCCTGTTGGCCAGTAAGTTGTATAGCCACCTTCTGTATTGGGTGCTAGTTTATTACGAATACGGATATTAGCAAACGTACCACGCATCATAATTTCATGATTACCTCGGCGTGAACCATAAGAGTTAAAGTTCCTTGGTGATACATCCTTCGCTTGTAAATACTTTCCTGCAGGCATATCTTTTGCTATTGCTCCAGCAGGTGAAATATGGTCAGTAGTTACAGAGTCGCCAAACAGGCCGATTGCACGTAAATTGTTCAATGCTTCAACTGTGCCAGCATTCTTCGCTAATCCTTCAAAGAAAGGTGGGTTTTGAATGTAGGTCGACTCGTCATCCCATTCAAATAACGCTTCATCAGTTGTATCAATTTTATTCCATTGTTCATTAGAATTGAACACATTTTCATATTCTTTACGGAAAATTTCAGGTGTTACTACTCTATTAACTTCATCCTTAATTTCTTGCATTGATGGCCAAATATCACGAATATAAACAGGATTACCGTCCTTATCCGTACCGATTGCATCCTTCGTTAAATCGATATTAACTGTACCTGCGAGTGCATATGCAACAACAAGCGGTGGAGATGCTAGATAATTCGCTTTTACTAATGGATGGATCCGTCCTTCAAAGTTACGGTTACCAGATAACACAGAAGAAGCAATTAAATCGCTTTCCATTATTGCCTTTTCAATCTCCTCGCGTAAAGGACCGGAGTTTCCGATGCAAGTTGTACATCCATATCCTACTAAGTTAAATCCTAATTGATCTAAATAAGTTTGCAATCCAGCATCCTCCAGGTAGCGTGTAACTACTTTAGAACCTGGCGCTAATGATGTTTTTACATATTCAGGCACTTTTAGACCTTTTTCAACGGCTTTTTTCGCTACTAATCCAGCACCAAGCATTACATATGGATTTGAAGTATTTGTACAAGATGTAATCGCAGCGATAGCAAGTGAACCAGTCTCCATGACAGATGTATTGCCACTTGGATGTACAATTGTTACTTTTTTATCAAATTCTGATTTATCCAAGCCATAGCCTTGGTTTCCTTCTTTTGCAGTGATTGCTTTATTAAACTCTTTTTGCATATTTGATAATGTAATCAAATCTTGCGGACGTTTCGGTCCTGAAAGGTTTGGTTCAAGTTCAGAAAGATTAATCTCGATTACTTCTGTATATTCTGGGTCTGCTTGTTCTGAAGAATACCAAAGTCCATTTTCTTTACAATATGTTTCAACTAAATCAATTTGTTCTTCACTTCGGCCAGTTAAACGTAAATAATTTAATGATTCTTCATCTACTGGGAAGAAACCACAAGTTGCACCATATTCAGGAGCCATGTTTGAAATGGTTGCCCGGTCTGCTAGTGGCATATCCTTTAAACCAGGTCCAAAGTATTCAACAAATTTGCCAACAACATTTTCCGCACGTAATACTTGCGTAACTTTTAAAGCTAAATCAGTCGCTGTTGTTGCATCTGGGAAACTTCCTGTAAATTTAACACCGATTACTTCTGGCTGCGGGAAATATGAAGGCTGTCCAAGCATTCCTGCTTCAGCTTCAATACCACCAACACCCCAACCTAACACACCTAAACCATTGATCATTGTCGTATGTGAATCCGTTCCAACTAATGTATCTGGATATGCATCATATTCACCATTTTCCTGTTCAATACCATGGACAACATTCGCTAAATACTCAAGATTGACTTGGTGAACAATTCCAGTTGCTGGAGGTACTGCTCGATAGTTATCAAATGCTTTTTGTGCCCAATTTAAGAATTCATAGCGTTCAGCATTTCGTTTGAATTCCAAATCCATATTCGCTTGCAGCGCATTTGCTGTACCATATTGATCGACTTGCACTGAGTGGTCAATAACAAGATCGACGGGAACCTCAGGGTTTATTTTATTCGGGTCTCCACCTAGGTCAACCATTGCTTTCCGTAATGATGCAAGGTCAACAACTGCAGGTACTCCAGTAAAATCTTGAAGGATTACACGTGATGGTTTAAATGGTACATCAACATCCTTAACTTCTTTATTCCCCCACTTTGCTAATGCTCTAACATGTTCATCTGTAATCTGACGTCCGTCGTGTTGACGGATTACTGATTCTAAGAGCACTCGAATCGAAAATGGCAAACGGTCAATATTGCCTATTCCTGCATCCTCTAATGCTTTTAGTTGGAAATAATTATACTTTTTCCCATGTAACTCGAATTGTTTCTTTGCTTGAAATGCATTTTGATTACTCATGTAAGCTACCCCTTCCGAACTTTTTCACTTTTTCATCTCTTCAATAAAATTAGTTAAAATTACCTAAAATCAAACTATCTATTAATCTAAGAAACTCAGAAAGCCCCTTCACTATACATCTTATCGTATTCGTTTACATAAAACAATTAATTCTAGCATTTCGGTATATATTAAAAATTTATGTATCATGATAAGTATTTCTTATACAAAAGCATAAATATCGTTCATCTTTGTTATAATAAGTAAAATAAATATAAAGACAGAATTAGTACCTAGCTGTTATTGACAAGAGAATATCTAGGAATTTAGTTAATGATTTCTATGTTTGTTTTATCATATGGGGAACAAGAGGTATGCTCGCGAATTCGGTGCAGTTAAATATCCTTATGCCGTTATGAACCAAACATCTATTTTTTATTTTGGAAATGACAATTTAAAGGTGCTTCCCCTGTCGTTATTTTTTAAAATAGTCAAACTTGCATTATGCCTTTCTAATATCTGTTTTGTAATCAACAAACCTAAACCAGTACCATTTTTTTTCGTCGTAAAAAATGGTTCTCCTAATTTCTCTAATATATCATCCGGAATCCCTGGACCTTCATCCTTTATAAGGATAACTACATTTGTATCTTTAGACTCAGCACTTATTGTAATTTCCCCTGGCCCATCCATTGCCTCGACCGCGTTTTTGACGATATTTATCAAAACCTGTTTAACTTGGGTTCGATCACATAAGATATAATCTGAAATTTTACCTTCTATACCAATTTCGATATTTTTCATCCTCGCGTGCGGCTGAAGTAAACTTACTATATCTTCAATCATACTATTTACAGATTCTATATTTCTATCGTTTGTAACTGGTTTGGATAGAAATAATAACTCAGATGTAATCTTCTCCATTTTTTCGATTTCATCGAGCATAATACTGTAGTACTCATCCTTATGAACGCCAGCCTGCAACAGCTGTAAAAAACCCTTAATTGAAGTTAGCGGGTTTCTTATTTCATGTGCGATTCCGGCAGCTAGCTGACCTGCAACAGACATTTTTTCCGAGCGAATCATTAACTCTTCTACCTGTCGTTGTGCCGAAACATCCTTTAATAATCCGATATAATAAGAAATACCACTAGTATTATCTGTTAATTTCTGGATAGTGCACTCTGTCGTTATATATCCTCCATTTTTATGGAGCAAGTTAATAATAAATTTCTGTATCTGGTTAATATTTCGCTTTAAATGATGTGAAAGATAATCTGCATCTTCTGGATACATTCGATCATACCAAGAAGAACCAATAAGTTCAGACTTACTAATTCCTATTAATCGTTCAATCGCATCAGAGATAAACAGCATTTTACCCTCAAGATTCCATATCGTAATAATTTCATCTCGATTGCTTTCGATCCAGTTGAACATAAAAGCAGGCATTGGTGTGAATTTTTTTAAGTCAGGCTCTTCCTTATCTTTGTTAATATTGGTACGTTGAGACGCAATGCACTGTTCTACATTCTTTGACTTAAATCCTTCAGAATCCATCAAACTCCTCCTTTTTCTACATTTAGCAACCTCTAATTAAGTATATGAAGAATCCGATAAGAATATGAAACTTGTATGTCTTTAAAAAGACTACTATAATTAGTATTGATTAAATTTATTTATTTATCTGATTACATGTATATTACTATAAACGATTGTAAAAATAAATTAAATATTTACCAAAAAGCAACATTTATTAAAAAAATAAAGAAACAGGTGAAATAATGGGAACTTTACTTGTGTTATGGGGATTTTTATTAATTAGCTTAATGGCGATTGGTGGATTTTTCATGTTTCGTAAATTCCTTAAGAAATTACCAAAAGATGATGGAAAGTCCGTAATGGACTGGGAAGAATATTATATAAAAAAAACGTTGCATATGTGGGAAGTTAAGGAGAAGGCATTACTTGAAGAACTAGTAGCACCAGTTCCAGAACTTTTTCGTGATGTTGCTAAACATACAATTGCGAGTAAAATCGGCCATGTAGCGCTCGAAAAGAATCAAAATCGAATAACACAGGAATCGATTATAGAAGGTTATATTATCGCAACACCAAAACGCGATCATAAATTCTTAAGAAAAAAACTCAAAGAAAAAGAAATTGACGTTGCGCCTTATGAGCATCTCTTTACTCTGTCAAAGAGTAACTATCGAGACAATTGGCAATCAAAATATAGGAAAACAAAGGCTTAAGTGACTCACCTAATTACATATAATAAAAAAGAAAAGATATGCAGTGGAATTCTCTGCATATCTTTTCTTTTTTATTACTTCCCGCATTTCTGCACATTAAACTGGCTCTCCCGCATTGCTCTTTTTCTTTTTTATCTGGGAGTATTGATAAAGCATGACAATTCTCCAGGTCACTATCATTCCTAATGCTAAAAGGAAGAACATGCCACTTGTTTCACCTAATGAAATATAGCTTCCGATAATTAACTTAATAATAATTCGTATGATTAGTAGACTGAATAGAATAAATGGGAATGCTCTCGAAGGAACTAAGTATATTTCTCCATCTCGCATTTCGAACTTTGATGTTTTAATTAAAAATATAGAAAAAATGATTCCGACACCTAGTGCTTCAAGCACCTGGATCCAACCGACTTGAAATACAGGGATTAAAAACATAAACGCACCAGTACTCATCATTATTGGTGGAAGAATGATTTTCTTCACAGATGCAGGCTTTTTTGCTGCTCGTAAACGAATAAATATCATGAGAGTTGCCATCATAGCTGCAACCATTGTACTTGCAATTACCCAGAACATGGATATCACTCTTTCTGATGCCTTTTAATAGAATAAAACTATAGAAAAATACTAGTCGATTGTGTTCAATACACGACTTATTGTAGCTAATACATTACGCTCATCAAACGGTTTCACAATAAAATCCTTTGCACCTGCCTCAATCGCCTCAACGACTACCTTTTGTTGCCCCATCGCTGAGCAGACAATAATATTTGCATCTGGATCTAATCTCATTATTTCTTTGATTGCATCAATCCCATTTACAACAGGCATTGTAATATCCATCGTTATTAATTCTGGACGTAATTCTTTAAAAAGTTTAATAGCCTCTTCACCATTTACCGCTTCACCTATGATTTCATGTGTATTTTTACTTAGCATCGCCTGAAGTGTAAGTCTCATGAATTTAGCATCATCGGCTATTAGTATTTTTGCCATTAAAGTTTCCTCCTAATTGGTTCACTTCATGTAGCGACTCTAACATTCTTCTTTCGAAAAAAATGGAAGAGATTGAACGATAATTAAAAACCCGAGAATCCAAACCACCCAGCTAAGAATGCAGTTAATTTAGTCATCCAGTCAAAAAAGAGGGCAATACCCATAAATATCATAACATATCCACCAATTTTTACTATACGTGTACTATATTTTTTAACCCAAGTAAATTTCCCGATGAAAAACGATAGTAAAAGAAATGGAATTGAAAACCCTAGAACATAAGAAATCATCATGACCATCCCCGCACTAGGATCTGTCGCAGCAAGCGATAGTACAATCGCGAGAATTGGACCAGTACATGGTGTCCATCCCAATGAAAATGCCATCCCAATAATAAATGAACCGATAAATCCAGCTGGACGATTTTTAAAATGGATTTTCTTATCTTTCATTAAAAACTCAAAATTAAAGATTCCTACAACTACAAGTCCAAAGAAAACAATTAAGATAGCCCCAATTTGTCTAATAACATCTTGATAGGTTAATAAAAATTCAGAAATATAGGTTGTAGTGAAGCCGATCATTACAAAAATACTCGAGAATCCAAGTAAGAAAAACAGTGTATGTAATAATGCTTTTTTATTTAATCTTTTATTTTCCTCTTTGACTTCGCTTACACTCATTCCAGTTATATAAGATAAGAACACTGGATAGAGCGGCAATACACAAGGTGATACAAATGATAAAAATCCTGCTCCAAACGCAAGAAATACATTAATTTCAGACAAAAAAACTCCCCCTTATCGTGACCCCACTTCCATTATTTTAACAGAAGTAACCAATTTTATTACTAATAAATTCGACAAAAGGTTGAATTCATTAAAATGCTTCATAATTAAATATTTATGATACCTTCCTATAATAATTATTCCAAAGTTTTATAAAGTAATGTACACAATAAAGTTTACAAGTGTACATTATTAAGAACAATACTACTTTTCAATAAAAGTTGATATCCTAATGCAAGATATTCAAACTAACACCTTACTATTAGATCCTCTTTTTTATATATCGCAAAAAAAGCTGTATACCAAGTAAATGATATGCACCCTATTAACGTAATTTAATCTATTTCAATACTTTGTAAAACCAGCCTTTAGATTTTAACCAAGTCTCAAATTTCTTTTGGTTTGCAGCATTAAGTCCCCCAGTTGTAATGACGGTACTCTTACCACCTTGTGTATGATGTCCAATACCATTTTTGTTGATGCAGGTATTCGGCAACAACTTTTAAATTAGTTGGTGTGTACCCACCTGTTTGGATTCAAACATTATTATTTTTAGTCAATTTGTCCGTATCTAATGGTTCGTTATTAATCTCGAGAATATAAAAATCCTTCTTCCCTATATATAATCTCTCTTATACTCTTCATCCTTCGGGTGATTACAAACATTTAGGGAATAAGTACATTTATTAAAAGTAGATACAGCAGTCTATTCAACGTTTAAAAAAGTAGCATATTTATACTAACGTAAGTAAAAGAGCGAAGGAGGATGCTAGATGTCAACTTTTAGAAGCAAACACGATCGACGTCGTGATGATGACTGTGATCATGACCGTGATCATAAACATGACCACAAACGTGATCATAAACGTGACCACAAACGCGATCATAAACGTGACCACAAACGCGATCATAAACGTGACCACAAACGCGATCATAAACGTGACCACAAACGCGATCATAAACGTGACCACAAACGTGATCATGATCATGATCGTAATCGTGACCGTGATCGTGATCGTGACCGTGATCGTGACCGTGATCGTAGAAGGTTCTTTGATGTGGATGATGTATTTATCTGCGCTGATGAAGTTATTATTAGAGATCATAACAGTAGACACAGGGACGACTGGTAAGCCCTTTATATTAGCTTGTAGAGAATTTTTCTCTACAGGCTTTTTCATTACTGAGTCCTACTATAGTAGAAAATGGACACATAATCTTCGTATCGTTCTATCATCCATACACAAACTAGACTAATTTTTGGTGGTATAGCTAAAGATTATTAAATGACTTACAATTTGTTATAAGAATAATAAAATCAAAAGAAAAAGGTGAACTTAATGAAAGAGGATATAACTGAAGATATTTATTAAAAAAATTAACCAAAATATTTCTAAAAACACGAAAAAACCACTCCTTCTGCTCTATTTTTTCTACAGAAAAAGTGGTTTTAAAAAAAATTAACCAAACGAGTTCTTTACTATGTGATATTGTATAACCAATACCCTTCAGACTCTTATGTATCAGCTATTTTTTATCAGTTTGATTATTCATCGCACGCATCATTTGATTAATTTTCTTTTGCGATGGCTTTTGACCCATTTGCATCATAAGTGTACGAAGCATTTGCTCATTAATTGGTGGATTCTTTTTCATATAGTTCATCATGTATTTTCTCGCTAAGAAAAATCCAAGAGCAACACCAGCAATTAATGAAAAGGAAGTTTCACAACCACCTTTTCTGCTAAGTAAAATATACCAAAAAAACATGATAATTGCAAATTTGTGGTTTATTTTTTCTTTTATTATATAAGTGCTTTAAATTAAAAAGTAGACTTAATATAAAAGGAAGCATGAAAGCCTCTATGACATTGAATTAATAAAATATAGAATTAAATAATTCCTAAATCCCCCCTTTTCGTAACTTTGTACGATTGTAGTTATGAAGGGAGGGAAAAAAATGGATGCAAAGATAAATATCTTGAGGATATTTATATGTAAGAGAAAAAACAGGAGCAACTAGAATACCACATTGAGGATTTACACAATCATGATGATCTGACTGATTCACTTGTGGGAGAATTAATGAAGTGTATGACTTTGATTTGGCTAGAGAAGTTTGGAGAGATTTTAGATTATAAAAAGCCCTTAACCAAAACCTTATCAAGACCTAAATTTAAAGGAGGTTGGAAAATTAAAGGACATAACATATTAGTCATATAAAATATGTTATGTCCTTTCTACTTCAACTAAAGCACCAGTTTTTATCATCAAAAATGCCGAATACAACTGCCAATGTAATTATTATTGGAAACCAAAAGACCAATCCATTTTATAACCTTTTACTTCTATAAACTGAATATAAATTTCACTAACCTTCCCCGTTAGTTCGAGAACCTTTTAATTCAATATTAACATAATATTCTAAACGATTTTCAAAAAGAAAAAAGACAACCGTTTCGATGATCGCCTTGTTTAACTCTTGCACCAGTTAGTTTAAGTGTGTTTATTCACAAACTTATCCTTTTTACAGTTCATTTATTACAGGAATGCTGTATTGTTTGTAAAAAAGCGACAGCTCTTATTTGCAATCGCCCTCGTTAGTTCTAATTTGATTAGCCACCTTACCAAATGTTCCCTATTAGGCGAATTATCATTCTTGGTATAAACATTAAGATGTTCCAAACCACTTCAAATATAAACTCAATTAGGGTATCTTTAAAAAAGCCGTCTCTATTTCTTTTTTTATTTTTCATCTTCTAACTCCCAATTAATTAATCGTTGTTTAACTATTCTGACTCGGAATAAGAATTTCATCCTTTAAATAAATTCTACTTTTATTTTCTATTTCCTTCTTCAGCTCTGCCCCATTAGTTAAAAAAAGACCGCCGTATAGACGATCTGCTTATTGTGTTAAAGCACCCGTTAGCAACAAAAGGTTTAACATTTAAACCCCATAACTAAGAATAAGAAAACTTCCTACCCATAATACAATATTTGAAGAGATTATAGCACTTTATTTCCTCTATAAAGGAGAATTTCTTTTGATTAATTATCAAAAAGCATTAGATATGCAAAAAAATTAGGTGTGTCTTGTTTAACATGAGATGTGTCGATTCCACGTTCGATAAGCATATCCACTTTTAGTTCTTCGCAATTGGAGGTTATTTCATTTAACTGGGATTCAATAATGACAAGTATTCTTTCATTACCAGAGTTAATCTTCATATGATTGTAGTAATAATCACTTTTTTCATTTTTTACTACTTCATACGAAATGAAATTTAAGTTATCCAAGTTAGATATTATAGGGTCGTTTTTGTGTGCATGAGTATAGTTAAGAATTGTCATTTTCAAGAAAATAATTTCGGATTCAGATAATTCTGTTTCGACAAGATCTAATTTTTTTTGAAATGCGGAGATAACGTCATTAACTGATTGTAACGGTCGAATCTTATGGGAATATTGCTGTTTCAAATATGCTTTGTACTCATTATGATCCACTTAATCACCTCAACAAAAAGATATGTCATAAGACATTGTAAAAATAATTGCTATTAAATTAAACTGCCCCGTTAGCTCAAGAGCCTAAGGTAATAATATCATAATTTTCTGTAAGTGTAGATTAAAGAAAAAGATCGTACTAGACGACCTTCTTGTTTAACTATCACACCAGTTATTAAAAAGTAACTCATTCCAACCAAAGAACTATTATTTAATTTGAACCTGAAGGTTTTTGAAGCAGAGATTGTTCCCCTTTCGTATTTTCTACAATAATAAAATCAGTTTCATTTTTTACAGAATAAATAACGGAATCTTCTTCATAAAAGTTGGATTGATTATTTTCGGGAAAAATATGTGGTTCTACTTTTTTGCTAACCCTACCAATCTCTTCGTCTATTTCGTAATCAATCAAATTTCCATTTGTGCCATTGTATTCAATTCCATTGATAACAACAACCATTGAATAGCTTCCACCTGATGTAGAATCTTGACTACAAGCTGTTAGTACCATAGCAAACATCAATATTATTAATAGTTTCTTCATTAAATTTCTCCCTTTTTTCAAATACTCCTAACACCCCAAAATCTATCGTAATCTCATCTCACTTTTTTCCAATTATATTATACTCGACTAAAAGTTAATCTTTGCTCAAATTATTTAAAGTAATCCCTAATATAATATATAGTTAAACTGAACCTTAATAGATAAAATTCGATTTAAATTAGTTATAATTAAATTATTACAGTTTTTAAAATAATATTAAAGGATGTTGGCTATGAGTGAGTTACTAGTTGCTTTAGATAAAGTCAAACCTGACTTAGTTGATAGGTTTCAATTTCCAGAAGATAATATTCAAGGTTATGGTAGAGTCCCTGTACAGATGGGTACGAAAACTATTTGGGCAGACTTTGTCTTATACTACTATGATAAATTCTATAGAAGAAAAATCTTTTGTGTAATTGAGGTAAAAGACTGTAAGGATTCTGACATAGACTTTGCAGTTCCTCAAGCAGAATCTTATGCCCAGAGATTGAACTCACCATTTTTTTGCTGTACCAATGGCAATATATACAGTTGGTACATGACTGGATCTTTGCAAGGTGATTCTATAAAATTAGAAGATTGCCCCACGTTACCTGCTAAAAGATTTTTAAAAAAATCTAAAATAATAAACGCTACTCCCTATTTATTTGAAGCCATTACCAATTTCGAAACAAATATAAAACTACAAAAAAGAATTTATGAAGATTCAGAGTGGCATAATGACGCAACAAATGAATTACATAACATTCTAACAAGTATAGAAAAAATCAATGATAAGGACTTAGTAATCTTCTCGTTGAAGAAATATACTATGAAATCCAGAGGAAAGACTGAATTATTAAACAATATCAAGAATAATTATGCAAGTTTTAAAAACTTAGTTGCACAGCTTAAAGCTACTAACGTTCCTATTGAAATAAAAATACAGAATACAACGGGTAAAAATTCAAAATATGGCATTGAAAAAGGTGGTCTTTTCTTCATAACACAATTATTATCTGCTCTCTATCCAATGGAATACACTGTTATTGAGCCTAATGTGATTAACGCCATGAAAAGATTCCATATTACTGATATTGACCTAAAAAATGAAACTGCGCAAGATTATTTATATTTCAATCAGATTTGTTTAGATTTATTTCCTTTATTTGAAAATCCCTTTAATTTTAATTTATCATATGTTCATAATTTTTTGTGGCATTATGAAGCAGAGTATTTTCCAAATAAGACTTGGGACTGAAAACAAACATTTTTTCAATTTAATATAAGTAGGAGGTTTATATGAGTGCTTATTTGGAAGAAATCATTAAGGCAACAATACCTGCTGTTTTAGCATTGTTTGGAGTGTATATTACTCAAAGATCAAATTACAAAAACCAAAAAGAAAACTTAGATACACAAACAAGAAACTTACGCCTTAGTTTATTAATAAAATTAAAATCTGACTTATTTTTACAATTCCAAAAAAATCTTGTGGAAACCATTAAAGCCTTAGAATACTTTTACAGTGAAAAGGGTGAGTTTCAAAGAAGACAGATATTGGGATATAAATCTATTAAACCACAGCATGAACCGTTATGGAGACAATATCACTTTAGAGACGTAACAGAAGAGTCTAAGAGGGAATATATTAACTTTTCCTCTACTAAGGTACATGATTTAGAATGAAAAATAGCAGTGATCCGATTAAAATATATCTTAATGAATCTGAAAGAAGCGATGTAGATAAAATTATAAATTTACTGGAAGGGCTAGAACATATAATAACTGGAAATATTAAAAGATTAAAACCTACGGATGACGAACTCGCCTTTTACGCTTTAATAGATGCTGATCAAAATCAGTTCTTTCT
Source organism: Oceanobacillus zhaokaii (assembly GCF_003352005.1). Lineage (GTDB taxonomy): Bacteria > Bacillota > Bacilli > Bacillales > Amphibacillaceae > Oceanobacillus > Oceanobacillus zhaokaii. Next base: position 1,926,655 of record NZ_CP024848.1, on the reverse strand, counting down.
TAAGTATAACAAATCTATACAAGACCAATATGAAAAGATAATATCGTTGTTATCTAATCATCTCAAACCTTAAATTCCAATCTAACATCGACTGTTAATATGTTCATACAACTCTTTTCTTAACAATTGAGGACGGAATTTTTAACTGACTCTCCCTTATATTTTTAACATTTGCTGTAATAGGAATTGACTTAGATAATAGTTAAAGTATATCATAAGAACAAATGTTCCTGATGAGGTGTTTATATTGGATAAATCACTAATTAATCAATACATCGCAATGCCAATGGCTATTACAGTGTTTAAACAAGATAAAAAATCTTTTGAAAGTTTTAAAATGGCTGGGCTATATCTGGATAAACTTGATGTTGTAATGCAACAGATGAAGAAGGATTTTTACGCATTAAAAAAGGATATGATTAGCAAGCATCGTATGGATATTAAATGCATCGATCAATGTACATATATTGTTAACGGTAAAATCATTGAATACAAACCTAAAGAACTACGATTAATGACTGCTGAATTAATGCGGGATTATCTGTATGGAAATAAAGCAACTGAATTTAAAAGTAAACATCGTGTGTGGAAAGAAGAGTAATTTTATAGAAGGATTATGTTAAATGTAGAAATGATTAACTGGGAGGTGATAATAATGAAATGGCAAATGCCACCTAGTACCGAAGATTACAAACTAGTAGCATCATGGAAAGAAAAAGGAAGTACATATCTGACAGTATTTAAAGAGGATGGCACACTTAATATTAACTGGTCATACGTAGAATCTTTAGGAGATGAAAACTTGAAAAGTTATTTATTATCAATGCGTGAAGAAATAGAAAGTGGAATATATCACATTGAATTAACAAATATAGAACTAAATAATCTATAATTTCACACCCCTTTTTGCCTACTTCATTCGATTGTATGGTTAGGAGGGGATTTTATTATGTCTAGAAGATTTGATAATCATTTAACGGGTATTGGAGACTGGAAGGATTGGATAGATTACGAAGAATATGGTGAATCCGAGTGGTCGAAGAAAGGATGCTGGTATAAAGCTTATCTTGATACACCGAGCAAGGAGGAATGTGACAGAATTAGTGCCGAATTGTCTGGTGAGGTTGTTGTTTATAAAATAAAGTAGCCTTCATTTCGAAGGCTACTTTATTTTACCTAAATATTCTTAGCATAATTTTTTGAATCACTTTGATTAATATTATTCTGATTAATTATTGATATATTCTTCGACACTATCGTCCTCCTTAAGATGATAATATTGTTTTTAATTTACTTTTTATAAAACTTTTTACCTTTTCATTATCCTTAATTACTTTTATTAATGGCCAATCGATAACATGTAAAAATTCGTTATCAGATATCGTATTAGAATATGATATCAAACTATCTACTGCCTCTTCAATTTCATCAAGTAAAATATGTTTTGCCATTCTATATTCAATACTTAAAGTATTGACTTGGAATTTTTCAACTTCTTCTCTTACTTCTTCAAATTCGCCATTTAACTTGTGGGATAAATAATAATTTACTCTACTAATTAACTGAGAACTATGGTCAAACCTTTGATCGTCGTATATTGTTCTATAAATATATCTAGCTCCATGGCAACCAGTTTTAGATAAAGATAATAGCAAACCATTAAAATCATTAAAAAATTGATCCATATTGTTCTTATACACTTTACTACTGTATAAGTAAACTAATATAATACCGACTTTCTTAAATAACTTTATTTTCTCTTCAATATATTCATTTGAATTATCTAGCTTTTGACCTTTTCGTAAACCACCAACTGTAAAATGTTGAGTCTTAGTTAGATATAGATCGTTCACTTCACCATTATTATGAATCAATAAATGTCTTCTTTGGAAAGTCTCATTTATATAATCAATGTCATCATTCTGTTTTAGAACCTCATGGTTAGTAACTTTAATTTTCATTCTTTTTTCGATTTCCTCTATCCAATTCATGAAAGAACCTCTTAGTAGTTCCTCTATAAATTGATCCAGAAGGAATTGCCTAGCTTCCTCTATATTTCCAATTCTTAATAAATCGCTATAATTTATAGATTTTCTTTCAAGAAAACTAGACTGGTCGACATTTTGTATGAAGTCTTTAAATAAATCAGAGATCAGTAATTCGAATGAAGTCACTAGGGAGATAATAATTGAATTGTTTAGTTGGTTCAAATCAGTTTGATAGTTCGTATCTGACTCGAATTGCTCTTCGAAAAATTTATTCAAATAGCTATTCGAAATGGCTATCTCAGTCTCACCATCTTTATTTATTTCAACACTAATATTATTATATACAAATTTAATATTTTCATTGTCACTTAGTTCTTCTAATAAATTCCTGTTTTCCATGTATTCTTCCGAATCTAAACCTTCTGATTCTAAGTCATCTGCTTTAACTTCTGCTTTTTTAACATCAATGACTAATTTCATTAAATCAAAGATGCTATCTCCCTCTTTTTCTAAATCTTTTTCATATTGTTCTTTTATTATTTCGGTATAGTCTAGCATCCTTTCTAAAGAATTTAAGTGGCTTATAAATTTATCCGCGATATGTATTAGAGACAAAATTGGACCTCCTATAAAAATCGTTCTTATTAAGTATATATTCGATAAAACATATTAAAATCCTGTTTAACAGGACGCGGATATTTACCTATAAGAACTTTATCTGTTTTCCTTAGTACAAGTATTGTTATTCAACAATTTCATTTTCGTACGACTGTTGTTGATCTAGACTATTTAAACTTTACATTCCAATGTCCTTGTAGATTCACAGAGTATTTTTTGTCATAAAAGTCATTTCTTATCCAAAGGAATTAATGGAAAAATTCCGATCCTATAAAAAGAATGCAATCATATTACTTTCATCCACTCATCTTTATGATCCGACTTACTCCTAATTTGTCAGCATTCTCTTGTTTTCAAGATCTTTAGTAGCTAATAATTGTGTGGCAATTTTTCTATATTCATTTGCCACACCTTGACAAGTTAACGAACTAAACAAAATATATATTGTTATACCAAAATAAAAACACCACATATAGTAGGTCTGTTATTAATCAGATATATTAGTTTTTTACATTTTTCTATGATTCTACTTTATTATCTTCTATTAATTTTTCCATTTCATACATTGCTATGAACTTATTTCCATACTTCGATAATTGTATTCTCTCATATCTCACTGAAGTAAGCTTTATTTTTTCCACTAAACTGAAGAACATTAACTTAGGTGCAACTAAATAAAAGAGTATTTCTTCACTGGTACTCATATCAGCTCTGTTTTCTACTCCAACCGCAAAATCATCCTTATTATTCAAAAATATTTTTGCTAAAGAAATATTAAAATCAGCTTGATTTTTAATGAATCCTTCTGGTATTTGAATTTCAGTCTTATTCAAATACTCCTTAATTTCCTTATAAGAAAAACCATCTATCTCATTTTCTTTATTAAGTTTCTCTGCTAACTTTTCTTTTTCACGCTTAAGTTTATTGTTTTCTTTTAATAAACCATGATTTTCTTTTAATATTTCTTCATAATTTCCAATATCTTTACCAGATATCCAACCAGTTAAGCTATCATTTCGTTCATACTCCTTTAAAGATTCTAATACAGTTAATTTAATATCCTTTATATCTGAATAGAACTTAGATATTTTACCTAAAACTTCTTCTCTAAATTCTTTATATTGTTTATAATTTTCTCTCTCCATTACATGTGAACCCATAACCTTAGACTTTTCTTCTAATGCATCTTCGTCTATTACTATAGCAAACCTTGGCTTACCCAATTCTCCAGCATAATCGTATTCCCAGTGGGTGTAACTTTTACCTGACTCTTCATCAATAGTTCCATATCTTCCACCCAAGATAAGCATATAAACGTCCGATTCTTCTATCCATCGCTTAATTGTCTCTTTCTGAGACTCATCCCCAGCTTTGAATAATTCCATACCAGCAGGAATATGACCAGCATTCAATATTGATGAAACTGCTGATTGTCTTTCTTCTTGTAGATCAGTAAACGTCGATGACACAAATACCTGTAATTTTTTCTCCAATTTATTCACCCCTGCTAGAACTATTACTAATATTCTAACATAGGATTATGGTAAATTTACTTATATTACCTTCAAGACCTAGTATTTATAATGAATCCCATAATTCTCCCACATTACTCTTCGCTTTTTCTTCTTCTAATTTTTTTAACTCTTTATTTAATTCCTGTGCCTTATCAATTGCTTCTATATATTTTTTATCAACTTCATGAATTGGTTTGGGATATTCAATACTATACGGATATGCAGGCTTTCCATCAGATAACCATGATTCAATACCATATAAATAATCATTATTATTTGTATTTACTTTTACATATCCATATTCTGAAAGTATCATTGCTAATTCCCCATACATGTATTGTATTTGCTTTTCTATTCTTTTAAGTATCCCATATTGTGAAAATCTATAACTTACTTATAAAATCTTCATTATTATGCCACCATATTTCGTCTCTATTAAGATACTTTTGTACGAGGTTAGGTATATCATTCTCTAATTCTTGAACCTTATCCTTTAACTCTTTTAACTTTTCTTTTCCTAACTCGATGAAGGATCTCTATATGTAACTCCCATTCATTTTCCCTCCCTATAATACAACTGTAACTGTCATAGTAATAATTGTAGCAATGGTTATTGATGTCATTTGTAGTCTATGTTCATTACTTGTAGCACCTATTGCGCCCAAAACACAAAATAACATCATTAGAATTAGTACAATTTGAAATGTAATTAGAATATTCATCTACTCCTTTAAAATTTATCCATAATAAAACAGCCACTAAAGGCTGTTTAATCCAAAATATATAAAGAAAAATGCTATTGCCCCAAAGAATATTGATCTTACACCGTATAATACTACTAAATCATAATCTTTTTTACTTTTACTTCTGAAATAGGTAATAAATGATCGTGCTTCTTTAATGAGAAAATAAATTGACATTACAGCAATTATTAATCCGATAACACCAAATACAATTCCCATGAAATACCCCCATAGTTGTTTAATAAAGCATATGTACAGCCATAGGGGAAAAGTACCACATAATAAAAAGACATCTCATATGAGATGTCAATTCAATAATCTTATTTTCTAATATTCTCATCTTGCCATTCTCTTTCATTCAATCTAGTAAAGTATGTACTCTTTATTCTATTCCATTGATCAATTTGTTGTTCAGATTCAATGATACTTATTTTAATGTCCTCTTTTGATTTTCTTTGAGCATGTTCAGGGACAATATCAAAATCATTAAGGTAACTTTCCTGTAAATATTCATTATTTACAATGCTTTCACCTAAAAAATATATTTTCCGATTAAGATAATTATCTACTTCTCTAATAAGACCATCAATAAGAAATTTCTTTTTGATAATACCGTTTGATACTAAATAATTTATTCTTTCTTCTAATTTGTCTATGCTAGCTTCCAACCCTTTTACCCCAATTGAGTAGCCTAAATGAAAAGTTAATCCCTTTAATTCTTGTTCACCATTACTTATCGAATTACTCCACTCTTTTAAACTAGCTATAAAGGCTTCATTTCTATTCAATATCCCATCTCCTTTTACAAGTTTATTTACCTACTCTATTCGACATAAAGGACTTTATTCCTGCCTACACTGATTTTTTTAACAAAGTCTTCTGTTCACTCTAAGTACATAACCATCTAAATGGCGTTTTATAAAATTTACTAAAACAAAAAGAGCTGTACATATGTACAGCTCTTAGTCGGATGTTAACCGTAATTGGTTAGGGGCTTAAATCTTGCTATTTGATAACTTTGTAGTACCAACCTTTATTATTCAAACATGATTCATACTTTTCCTTGACGTGGCATTAAGTCCACCACTTGTAACAGTAGAATTTCCATTGCTCCAGTCCATGGTAGCTGTTCTGCACCAATTTCTATCACAAAAATATATAACAACAAAATAGGGTGTATTAATGAATCACCCTATTATTAAAAGTTTAAAATTAGCTTATTGTGTTTCTCTTTGATATATTTATTTTTGCCATGGCTTCTGCCCCATTTGCATCAAAACATTGATGTATAAAGGGTTCAAGCCATCTTTCCGACCACTTTTTCTGTTTAGAAAAATATAGCATACAAGTTAATAAATGTTCAACTTTTTCAATCCTATGGTTAATTTTTTACTACTTTCTTATTTTCCTCCATATAACCACCCCAAGTAGAATATTTAATTACTACTCTATCATGGAATAATGTTGAAATAGAAATCATTCACCCACAATAATCAGTGTTTGTTGGTTATGTTCATTTAAAAAACTGGAGTATCAATGCTAGATTTACTAGTAGTTATAATATGGCAGTTAGGGCTTTTTTGAAGGTCACATTCAAAACGATCACAAGAAACAGAGTAATAATTATTTCTATCCTCAAATACTACATTCATCATAGTGTCATCCTGTGAAGGTTCTATTTTTATCATTTTTAAAGAAGCAGGAGCAATATCTAAATTATAGCCTACATTTCTTTTTAAATTTTCTTTATCAAACTTAGCCTTATTTACTTTTCTTGGTTTTCTAATAGAAGACTTAATTAAATCATATGTTAAATTCACCCCAAGTCCGATTAAAAAAGACTCTCCCCAATCACTTGCTCCTTTTTCAAAATAAGATATATGTTGAGATTTGTATTCTACCTTTATTCCCTGCTCTTCTAATTCCTTCACCAATTTTTTAAAATCTTCTTCATCAATATATTCCAAATAATAGTATTCTAACTCACCAAAGCCTTCGTTTACTTCATCTTGCACAGTCATATTGTAATCAAAAGGTATCTTTTTGGCTTTAAATTGTTCTTCTAAGCGTAAGCCAATTAGTTCCATTACATTCATAATATTATCTCTATTTATAATATAAATATCCAAATAATTAATATCGTCATAACCCGATACATTTGCCCTATAACCGTCATTGACCACCCATGCAACCAACATTTTTATTTTATCGTTTAATTTACTTAATTCTAAAGGTGTGTTTATTTCATATGAAGAAACATACTCTCTATAATCTTCCAAAAGTTCTTCGTTAATATTAACCCAATACAAATTAATATATGTTGTGTTATACATAATAACTTCCCCTTTTAAGCAATATACTATCTAACACTATTCGACTATGCTCACCGATATCCCTGCTTTTGCTCTATCCGGCTGAGCTACTGGTTATATCGTTATTCGTTCACGTTCATGTATAACGGTCACTTTTCGAACTTCGACCGATACCTTAATTCCAATATATACATATTGTTTGTTGTATTCAATCCTATATTAATACAGATTGCAGGAGTGATACAGCTAGTACATTTCCCAAATCACTAATTAATAATATTGGTTGAAAGTATCCCCTAGTATCTCATACTTAAGTTTTAAATAAAGAAACGACGCAAAGCGTTAACCTTGCGTCGATTTATTATTCACCGTATTGTTTTCTGTATTGTTGTTCAGTTTCTTTTCTTTCAGTAGTTAAAGCATCGAAATACTTTGCTACTGCTTGTCCGATTTTTACAGACGTTTCATAAGCATCTCCAACTTCAAATCTTTCTACAGCATGTTCTTGATAAACTCCATTACCCATGAACTCTATGTCTACGATAACGACTTCTGCACCACTCTCCACTAAAAAAATCGAGTGGTCACCAATTTCAAATAGTTCTTTCCCTACTTGATGCGTATTATAAAGTTCTTCAATTCTTACGGTATTGCCGTAAATAGTAATAACATGATTTTTAAATCCCTGACTAGATGCTGACATTCAACTTCCCCCTTTTCTAATAAACACATTCTTCATTATAGTCCAATCCAATTGGTAAAATAAAGTAATACTATCGGCTTTATTACATCTTTTCACTTTCCAATTTACCTTTCCTCTTTTTTAACTCTCTGTATAATGTAGCTGTTGAAACACTTGTTATATCTGTGTAGATAGGTATAAAGGAGGGACTTGCTCTATGATGTTGAGCGTCAAACAAGTAGCAGAATTATTTAATGTATCGGAGTTCAAAATCTATAGGTGGGCTAAAACCGGTAAAATCCCTAGCTATAGCATAGGCAGGATTATCCGCTTTGATATGAAGAAGTATTGCAATACATACGTAAAGGAGAGAGTAAGAAATGACGTACACAGTAGAACAGGTGAGTAGAGTCCTCAACAGGCTGAATATGGGCTTTACAACGAGTACCGCAAAACGACTAGCAGAAAAGGATACAGCACTTCTATAATTCATAGAGCCATTAATGCTAAAGAATTAGAAACTGACACAGATGAAAGGATATTCAGTTATTATAAATATGCTATTACTAGGAGTTCATTCCACGATTATCTCTATAAACTTGGATTAAGTGATAGGGGAGTTGATAGCATAATGGCATCTTTTTAACATATTAACCGCCCTCTCTTTTTATAGGGAGGGCATTTTTTAATTTTCATTCATATAAATATTCTGTTAACAAAATAGCCCTTATCGGTACTATAACTGTGAAAAAGTTATTCTCATATTTTACTTTTAAGGGGGAATATTAGTGGCTCTCGGCTTCGCAAATGGTGGCTCAAACCTACGCATAAGTGGCTCAATTCATCTGCAATAATCATATATTGTCGGAGCGGATGTATAATCAATATATATATCAATGAAAAGCAACTAATTCCTGTAAACTATCCCCCTATAAAATCAAACACTTAGTTTTGGTTACCTCTAATTAGATAGAACCTATTTTTCCGTATAAGTCGAATTATACGGAAAAAGTCGGAAACAAATGGTCATAATTTAACAATTAATTTCAGGTAAATCAAAAGTTAGTAAAAAAACCTGTATAAACCACCTTCATTGGTGGTCTCATTTTTATACATAATGATATTTTTCAGCAATAAATTAGTAAATATATACTATCATTTCAGATTAAGCTGATAAGGGTAATATACTCTTCCTATCTCATAACTGAACTCACCCTTACTATTAATAACTAAACCTTTGTCCAAATCAAAATGTATCCAACTGTGTTCATTTTTTAGATATTCATTTGCATACTCCATCATCTCTATCACTTTGTCTTTGGTAGGTACTTTGTCTTTTCTAGATATAAATCGTACTATTTTCCATCCAGCTCTATAAAGACAGTAGAACCTCTTCCGTTCATCTGCTTCAAATACTTCTAATGATTTATTTCCTAATTTAATCTGAAGCCAATGTCCACCAAAATCGCATTCAATATATATTTTTTCTTCAGGCTTTGCAATGTCTAATGAATAATTTTTGAATGGGTAATTCAATAACCCTCCAACAATATCTCTAATATATTTTTGTTGCTTACTTGTTGGAGCTTTACCATTTAAATACAAGGTTCTTCTTGCCTTTTCATGGATATCTTTATTTTGCATTCCATATTCCACACCGTACTTTAATTTCATACTAGCTTTTTGCTTTTCCCTGACTTCCTGATTAGAACTTGGGCTAATACTACCATATTTTATTAGATTCGTCTGAGCCATTTTATTTTTAACTTTCTCATTTTGTGCTGGAGCTTTTGTGCCATAACGTTGAAGATTGGTGTGTTTTACCTTCTGACGAATTTTACTACTAGCCATTACATTCTCACCACCATATCTTATTAAATTGGTTTTCTTTTGCTTTTCCCTAATCTGATCTACTTGATTTGTACTTTCTTTACCATAAACTAATAGGTTACTTTCCTTAACTTTAAGTGGTTTACAATCATTACAACAATCCTTTTTTATTATTCCTTTTTTGTTTCTTATATACGTTTGATATGGTTCTTCTTTAATGGTGGTTAACCCTTTATTTAAGCAGTAATCACATAATACTTTTACATATTTATTACTGCTTATTGGTAAATGCTCAACGCTAACAACAAATTCATCTCTATAAAAAGTGAACAAATACCCCTTACTTTCGTAATACTGTCTATACCTTTGATGCCATTTCATCTTAACGAATTGTGGAATAACTAACATTTTCTTCTTTGCTCCTTTATTATTGTTAAAAAGTTATGTTACAAATACTGAAATAAATACTAGACCTATAATCTAATAGAGAGTATGACTCTATGAGCCATACCCTCTATCTAACATTATTTCTTTCTTTTAATTTTTGTATTGCAGTTTGAACTAAATCTAAGTCGCTTAATCCATTTGGTTCATTGGGTGTTGTCAGAACATGTGCAACCCTTCTATAATTAATACCATTTTCGTATCCCATTAAAACATAGATTGCTCTCCTAAAGTTATTATCTTCGCTCCAGTCAACATCACCATACACTACCCTATAATAAGCATTTGGGCTGTGCTGTGGAGCTGGTATATCGATAAAATCAATTGGTTCTTGATGGATTGCCATACGTATACCTCCTTATCCTTTGATAATTATAATCATTATATATTAAATAGATTGAATTGTCCTTACACATTTTAAAACACTATAAATAATGAAACCATTCCTTTTCCTCTTCTTACCAATCCCCCAACAATTCACTCATATCATCATCATCTGTTGTTGGCAAATAGGCTGGTCTATACCTTTTTTCTCTTTCGAGATTATCAAGTAAATCTTGTTTAATTCTTTCATCTCTTTCTTGTTGAAGTCTTTTATCCCTTTCTTCTAGTTGTATTCTTGCTTTTGCCTTAGCTTTAAGTTTCTCAATCACCTTCTTACCATTAGATTTGGAACTGATACCATCGATTCTTTTAGTTGCATATTCTTTCAGAATATTGCATTTTGTATTAAAGAAAATATACATGTCATCCTCATCGATATATGAATTTAATCTAAACCAGTTATGATTTCTTTTTTCATTAGATTTTTCTATATGTTCATCAATACTAATTAAGGTATTCAATTCCTTAGTAACATTAGTAGTTTCATCCGCTTCATTGCTACTTATCTGATATTTATTGGTCTCTTGTCTAATTTCCCCATCACAATTGGTATAATATTCTCCTCTTTCCTTCTTTATCAATCCGTCCTCACAACATTGTTCTATAATTTTAACCGCTGTCTGATGACTGACTTTTAGAACTGATTCCCATTCTCGATAAGAAATGGCGTAAGATTGCTTTTTTTTACTATTACTGAAAGAACGCCATTTCACATAAATTAATACCTTGAACTGTTCAATAGTGTTTGACTTAGTGTACATTCCTTCAGTTACTTCAGTAAATCCTTGATAATTCCAATTTCCACTTGTAACTGGGTTTTTAAAAACTTCTGGATGGTCAGTCATTGGAAGAGTCACTTCTAATGTTGTATTATTTCTTAGCTTACTATCACTGAACGACAAGTTAATATATCCTTTATCATGTAACTTAACCAATGCATCTCTGACCTTACTTTTACCTCTGGATAGGTTACTTTTGTCAAATTGTATAATTGAGTTAAGTAGATCAATATTAGTAATAGTGAGTGAATAGTTTTTTGCTAAATTAAGATTTCCTAAGTGATAATAAACAACTAACTCTTCGTTTGGTACAAAGTAATTAGTTTCAAATGCAAACATTTTATTTGGTATTGGTACGAAACTTTTTTTCATAAAATCTACTCCTTTAATTCTATTTTGATATCATCCTCCATAATGTTAAGTTCATGTTTATGTTCTCTTTTTTGTTTCTATCTTTTGTTTCTACTGTCTAATAACTGTAGTATTTAATACAATTATTGTTATAAATGTTCAAAAACGTGTATAAATTTATACATAAGAATTGATATTAAAGTATAAAAATATACAAATTTTTGCCAATCAAAAAAGCCAACAGACTTAAAAATACATGAATATTATTCTTTAGGTAAATGGGCATACGCGAGCCTTTTTCGTACCCATTAAGAATAATTTAGTTGTTTCTTCATGTTATGTTTTGAGCTGTTAGCTTTTTAGCTATTTAGTTGATTGGCTAATGTTGTATTTAATATTACAATTAAAATTGTTATTTGTCTAATACTTTTCAACCTATAATATCTTTGCTATCAAGGCTTAAGAAGGTGTTTCGATATATAAACACTGGTAAAACTCTTAACCAAAAATAATTTTTATTATCAATAATTGAATTTGGAAATAAAAGAAGATCTACTAAATTATTTATGATAATAATTTAAATGAAATATTGGTTTTATTTAACTTTAACAGCTCATAAAACTATAACAAAGTGACGGGTGAACTGTGTAGAATTTATATTTGCACCAAACATTTTACTATAGGAGATTGTGCGTGAAGGAAATAAATACCTCTAGACTGTTTAAAGATGAGTCTTAGAGGATCGTGGAGACTGAAAACGGTCATTGGTGTTCTGTGGTAAACAATAAATATACACGTTGTTCTTCGGTATGTATAAGAAGTTCAATGAGAGCTTTACTAAGGTTGATACTGTTTATGCTGAAAACTTTAGGGAAGCAAAACAAATAACAAATGCTTAAACAAATATATCTCATATCCTAAGTATGAATAGGGTATGAGATATATTTGTTTCTATTTCTTTATCAGATTAACGTGTTAAATCACTTACGAACTTGGCTGTTGAGTTGACTCCGTAATTGAAAGTATAATTATCGGAAAATCTCGCTCCAATTGATTGTTTAGCAACAACAAGTCCTAACACATGGTATCCGTTAAGGGAGACTTTTACATTCTTACCGTTGTTATTGATGCTAGTAGTCTTAGAGGTTTGTACCCAACTTGACGGAACACCAAAACTCCAAGAACTTACTTTATTTATTTTAGTATATTTTCTGCTAGAACCTGAACCACTATAGCTATATTCTAAATCTACTGTTATCCCAGTTGGTTGAACCTGTTGCATAATCCAGTTGAAAGATGGCTTTGTAAGGACAGTAAACACTTTTACTGTAGAACCTGTACCTTGGACTATCAATTCATCGTCATCAGAACCTATTTCGTAGAAGTCACCTAAAGTGTCTTCCATATAGACTACTGAATCAGCTCGTTGATTTTCCTTGTCCAACTCTTGTATTGCTTTCTCAAATTCTTCTACCGTTTCGAACTCAATCATAGGTGCGCCTTTTGGCACTTCAGATAAATCTACTAGTTCAATGCTTTCACTTGCTCCATCAATGGCTTTTACCTTATTGAGTTGAGATGTAGATAACCCTGAAGTGGAAGCAAATGCTGTGGAACTAAATGTACTAAAAACAAGGATAGCAACGAACAACAATAGAGCTAGTTTCTTTTTCATATCTTTCCTCCTTTTTTATTTCTTAAATGTATTGTACAATGTATTTAGATATTTCAAAATACAAAGTTACAAAATATTTACAAATATTACGAAAATAATCACAAATGCCTATAAATAATTACAAAAGAGGTTTTAAGATGGATAAAAAGACGAAAAGATATATCTTTATTATTAGTTTTATATTATTTCTACTAGCTTCTTTTATTCCAAGTCCATTTAGGATAATAGAAGAAAAGGCTAGTTATTATGGTGTTCCTGCTAATTGGCTCGGCTTACATGAAAGTGGAGGGTTTGAGTTCTTGTGGATAGGTTTTATCGTAGATGTTGCCTTATTTTATATGATTTGTTTATTCTTATTTAAAATCTTTAAAAAATTAGCAAAAACAATAAAAAATAAAGAAGCCGATTTATAAGGCTTCTTTTTATTTTAAAAAATATGTAAAAAGTTCCATTTAAGTGTTGACTAATACTGAAATAAATAGTTTTTAAACATTGTTTCCCTAATTAGATTGTAATTTTAAGAAATAACTTATGGCTTACTATTTTAATGAAATATGTTTTATATAACTGTTACTCGCTAGAGGAAATTGATATATAGACCAAAATAGGTTACTTTTCTGTAGGTAAATACTCATTTCATTCTGATCTAAGAGGGTATACCTTTTGTTTCCATTTCTAATCGAAATAAAAAAAGAACATCAGTATTGATGTTCTTAGGTGAATTAGCATTTATCAAACAAACATTTCTATTAAATTTCGCACGCCCAATTATCTTTATCTCTATCATGTTTCGGTTCATAAGCGGGATGTGTAGAGGCAACTCCACTAGGATATACCTTTCTCAACTCAGTACAATTCTTATAGCTTTCTGAAGTGTCTATTCCGCCTGTAGTTGGCTCTGGTTCTGACACTGGTTCTGGTTCTGGTTCTGATACAGAAGCTACTTCAGCCTCCTCTTGATAATGAAATCCATCATCGTCATCAACATGTGCATAATTAGGAATAGACCATACACCTATACCCGAATCAACTGCACTTTGTTGTGCTGTATGAAACTCATTTAGCAATGTTAAGTCGTTATATAGATAAGCTGTTTTAGCTAATCCCTCACGTAGAAGTTTTTCCTGTATCGTCTCACCATCTATATATACGTACGCCAAAAGCCTATCATACTTATCCCTTTCTTCTATACCAACTTTAACACTAACACTCTTTCCTTCTAGTGTATCCTTAACAAATTGTGAGGCTTCAGGTCCAAATGGTTGTACAGGTTCACTAGGATGCACAGTTTCTGGAGTGTCAATCAATAAGAGACGAACATCTTCTGTTTTACCATTCATTGAAATCTCTAATGTATCACCGTCTATTACTCTTGTAACTGTTGCAGGTATACCATATTTCTCTTTTTCTGCTTCTGCTTTAGCTTTTGACTCCGCTTTTGCTTCCGCTTCCGCTTTTGCTTCCGCTTCTGCTTCCGCTTCTGCTTTTTCTTCTGCTTCTGCTTTAGCTTTTTCCTCTGCTTCAGCTTTTGCTACCGCTTCTGCTTTAGCTTTTTCTTCTACATCAGTGTTTTCTTTCTCGCGTACTTCTGACTTTGTATCTTTTTCTATTGTTTCTGATTTTATATCGTCCTGATTATTAGCAGTGCTTTTCTCATCTGGAACAAAACCAATTATTGCTAGCAAGATCCCTATTACCATTATTATTGCTGGTATTTTAGATTTTGCTTTTAGCTTTGAATTTTCTCCGAACTCGTAGAAACCATACAAAATAATCGCTATTCCAATTGTGGCAACTGGAAAGTTGAACAAAAAGACTATACCTAATATTATAAAAATGAATCCTAAACAACCAGCCATCTACCTAACCTCCTCAATAAATTTCAAGCCTTTAGTCTTTAAAAACTTCATATTATGAGTAAAGGTTTCTATTGTATCTGAGCAATCAATGTTCTCAAAGTTGATTTGTTCGATTTCATGCCTTTCAATTTTAACTGAAAGAACACAACCATGTTCGCTACCTTCGTCAGATAGAACTTCATCATATACATGTATGGTGGTTGTATCAATTGGAAGAATGGTGAAAAACTCACGTGCAATCCTTAACGCACAGCTACAAACATAGTCTTGATATAGTTGAAAATACTTACCTTTAGCCATATTTCGTTGAGAGAGTTTACCCGTCTTAGTTAACGAAAAGACTTTTGTTGGCACTACTTGTTGATTTTGGACATTCAAGGTAACTGTTACGTTTAGCTCAGTTGGAGAGAAAACAAATTGTACCTCACTACCCAATTCTTCTATATCTTCAAATGGGTTAACTTCTTTTATAACCTCGTTCCAAGACTCTCGCTCACCATTTAGGATTCTGTTCGACTGCTTAACATTATCTTTCCATTCATTATATAACTGGTTATCAGTTGCTTTTGCTTCTTCAACCAACTCTAATAATTTACTCTTACGTGCTTCTATCCTATTAAACAGTCTATCTCTAAATGTGGGTTTATATGATTCTACGCTTTCTCTAGCTACTATTACATTTGGTCCATCCTGTCCATTGTCAAATGGAGGTAAGGATGTACTAATTTCTTGCCAATCAATTGGATCATTAACCTCTTCATGTACACTGGTTAACATCTCTACATGAGCTTCGTATTTAGCAACTTCTTGCTTCGCCTCTAGAATTTTTTCTTCCTTTACTTGTTGCTGTTGGATACGTTCATAATTAGTCCGCTGTGGGCGTTTTTTTCTAGTGCTTAGGTTCTTGTTATACGAAATACCTGTGTTAGGTATGCTTGCACCAATGGAAACACCACGAGAGCTACTATTAACTCTTAACCCTTTACCACCGATTGTTGTACTAACCCCCTTTTTACTAACGTTTAACCTTATTCCCGGTGCTACTTTAACACTCTTTCTAAATCTGAATCCCATTGCAATCCTCCTATTTTTTTGCTGTAAGGATTATTATATTTAAGCGACATCTCTTATTATAAGTAAATATATCTAGTCCTAATGAACCGTATTTATTATATCATTAATATAATTACTGTAAATTACATAATTGGAAATTTATTCTTGATACTTACTATTATCATAGAATAAATTTTAAGTTTGTTATATCAATCATCCTAACCTTGGGCTTTAGGAGTATTACAGGGTTTCGATTTGTGTTAAATTCACTATAAACTGTAAACCACCCCCTCCATATAGGTTACTCGCTATTCCCCCACAAAAAACAACAATCACAATGTAAGTGACTTTTATAGTTTAGTTTTATTAATAACTCTTTCAGATAATCGGAATTATACGGAAATAGATTCTCTTTTGATTCAATGGATTAAACATTTACGAACGATAATATAATTCTAATGATCGTCTATATCTATAAATTAAGCTGAGTATTTATAACAAAGCACCCTACTATCTCCCTAAAAATAGAACCTCACTTTTTTCACAGATCATTATTGCCACTTTATAACTTATTCTTGATAAAAGTGATTCGCATCGTAGATTTGTCGTTATAGTCGCCGACCCAAAGTGATTATTATTCATTTATCTGCAAATATTATTTTGTTGGTATAGCTAAAGATTTTTAAATGACTTACAATTTGATATAAGAATATTAAAATTAAAAGAAAGAGGCGAACGTAATGAAAGAGGATATTTCTGAAGATATTTATAAAGAAATTGATGAAGCACGCATTTTGAAGGCGCTAAAAGATGGTAATCAAAAAGATGCATTAATATTATTTAAGTATTCCTCACTATCAAAAGAAGAATTTGACAAATTACTTGAAAAAATTAATTCAGAGTCACAACTAGATAGAACGCAATTACAGAGTAGTGATATCTGGAATCAAGTATTAAATATTATTTCCTCGAAGGTCTCATCGCCTACTTATGAAGCTTGGTTCGAAAAAACCAAAGGTGGTTTTTTAGGTGATTCTCTAATTATTTTTAGTAAGAATCATTTCCAACGTGATTGGTTAGAGGTGCAATATCAAGATCTCATTTCCGATATTGTAAAACAAATCACAGGAAAGGTATATAAAATAAATATTCTTACAGAACAGAAATGGTAACAAAATTCAAATCAAATTGTCATTAGATGTAATTTATTATCTAAAAGGATATAGCAAAACTCCCCTTAACTAAGAGGAGTTTTTTGCTACATTCATCTTACTCTTAATAACACTAATAGCTACTTTAATAGACAAAATAAAGTAATCACCCTGCCACCCAGCTTGTGTAAGTCACTTTATTTTTGTGTTCCACAACAAGTACCACCTTGCTAATGGTTGATCGCCTTCAAAATCATTATATATGGAAATATTACAAATATCAATTAAATCGATAACTTATCTCAGCTATTCTTCAGATTCATTAGTGGACTACTTGACATTGCCTTCTCACTTAATTCACTATCTTGAAGTGATTGTAAATATATTTGAGTCGTTGATACATTTGAATGCCCAAGCAATCGAGATAAACTATACACGTCAATCCCTGCCATAATACTTTGGACAGCAAAATAATGACGAAACATGTGAGGGCTAACTCTTTTCCCTTTTATCCCTACACGTTTACTTGCTTCAATGACTAAATTATAAACTGCTACGGTAGATAATGCTTTTCCTTGGTATGCGAGAAAATAATTATCATTGTATTGGATTCTGTCTTTAAAATATTGTTTTTTTAACCGTTCATACTTAATTAATATTTTCTTTAATGCGGGTGATATAAAAACCATGCGCTCTTTATTTCCTTTCCCAAATACCTTAATATCAGTATCACGTACATCTACTTCTTTCAACCCTGCTATCTCCATTGCTCTTAACCCACAATCTGCCATCATTGCAATAATTGCTTTATTTCGTATTTCAAGATAATCCTTATTATTAAAGGATTCCATCATATTTACTACTTCTTTAGTTGTTAAACCTGTTAATAACACTTTAGGAACTTTTGGAAGGGTAACCTTAGTCATAGGATTTTCAATTAAGTATTCTTCCTTAACACACCAACTAAAGAATGCCTTAACCTGTTTAGCCATAGATACAATGGATTGTGCTTTTAATCCCTTTTGTCGTTTTGTGCGAATATAGGCATCAAGGTCATATGATGTTACACTTTCTAATTCACTAATACCTCTTTTAGTTTGAAGATATTCTAATAACTGTTTATATTCTTGCCTTTTGTTCTTCATTGTTTTATTAGTGAAGTTTCGTGCTAGACAATGGTATTCGTATTCCTTTAACACATCTTCTATTTGCATAAACTATCACCTGCTTGATTTTTCTCAAGTTGAAAAAAAATTAACCAAAACACTTCTAAAAACACGAAAAAACCACTCCTTCTGCTTTATTTTTCTGCAGAAAAAGTGGTTTTAAGAAAAATTAATCAAAAATTATATAAAGTGCGGTGAAAGATTAACCAAACGAGTTATTTCTATGTGTATCGTATAGCCGATACCTTAACCAATACCCTTCAGACTCTTATGTATCAGCTATTTTTTATCAGTTTGATTATTCATCGCACGCATCATCTGATTAATTTTCTTTTGCGATGGCTTTTGACCCATTTGCATCATAAGTGTACGAAGCATTTGCTCATTAATTGGTGGATTCTTTTTCATATAGTTCATCATGTATTTTCTCGCTAAGAAAAATCCAAGAGCAACACCAGCAATTAATGCTGCTATAGCAATTAGCACGACCCAAATTACGTCCATTTTTGTATTTCCTCCTTCGTGTTGTCTCTTATACAGTATATTAAATCAGCGCGAAGAATACAATACTAGATTTCCTTGCTCATTACTTAGTCTTGTTATTGGCGAAATCCAACCATAATTGATATGCTTTTTGCCGATGACAAATAGCAACGGGTCAAATTTTCTAAGTACAGGAAACAATAATTCTTCCGCATCATGAAGAGACTCACATCGAAAGTTTATACAGTTTTTATTTATATGTAAAGTAATTGACTTTTTTTCATTAAATATTTTTATTTTTGATTGCTCTATTTTATATGAAATCTTTTTCGAAAGAAATTTATTTAAGTAAAGCTCTATTATCTTTTGGGTAAATTTATTTGTAATATATAGGAATTGTCCATGCAAATATAATAGCTCCTTATTACTTTCATACTCTTTGAGAAAACGATATAATATATCACTTTTATGATAATAATGGTTAGCAATTTCTTCTCTTATCCGATAAATAGAATACTCATACATTAAAATCGCTCCCTTTTAATCTATATTATACATATTCTATTTTCGAAACATGTCAAAGCATACCGCAAACGAACACTAGTTTTGTCGATTGGATAGAAAAAAAGATGACTTCGCTATTGAAATCATCTTTATTATGCGTATATTTAATGCTTTTTATTTCTTTCTTGCATATCTCGAACTTTTTGAGGTGTAACATCATTACCTGCTGGATCGATAACCGTCATCGTTTTTAATTGATTTTTAAAGGAGCTGCGTACATTTTTTAAATATGCTTCTCTTAAATCTTTTTGCTCTTGTTTCTCTGTATCATTTAGTCCTTCATTTTTCGCTTTTCTTGCAAGCTCATTAATCCGGCTTAGTTTATCTTGTGAAAGCATCAATACTATCCTTTCTTATTTAAATATCAAATAAAAAACAAGAACCCTTTTACTATGTTCTTGCCTTTTTAATAGTACTATTTACTTTAGTATTATTCAAGTAATTGGTGTTCCTGATACCTTCGATGAACGGTTGCTTTTGATACATCATACCCTAGTCCATTTAATACTTTTGTAATCTCTGCAAAGGTTAGTTTATTCTCTTTCAATCGAACCACTTCTTCGATTGGAAATTCAATCCGTTCCCTGCCTGGTGCTTTATCTAGATTCGTAAGATTTTTACTAGGATCATAGCCGGCAGCAACTGCTTTTTTCATCCCTCGTTTTATTTTCATGTTGTGAATTTTACGCTGGTATTCCTCCACGACTCCGACGATTTGCAGCACCATAGAATCCGATTCCGAAAGCTCTAACTCACCATCATGTGTAGCTGTGTATATCCGAACGTTTAATTTGTTTAATTGATGGAATAGAGCGATTTTAGTATTTCCGCGCCCTAATCTAGTTTCATCCTGAATTAATAGACAATCTGCCTCGTTAGCAGAAAAATAATCGAGCATTCGGAATATACCTTCTCTTTCAATATCATATCCGCTCTGTTTTTCTTCTATACAGTCTACAACCGTAATCTGATGTCTCGCAGCTAGATTAAGCAGTTCTTCTTTCTGCCTTACTAGAGACGTTTCTTGTGTAATCTTATCCGTACTTACACGACAATATAGTATAGCCTTCACCTTGTAAATCCCCTTAGCTAATATAAAATTTATCCACTAATAACCATCGAAAAATATAAAAATCCTAATGTTAATGCAAAAGCAACTAAATAAAATATATCTGTTTTTGTAATTTTTTCAAACATATAAATTCCTCCCTAATTGGTTTCACAGAACTTCTGTTCGCTATTCGTTAAATTCATTATCACACGAACACATGGTCCTGTCAACATTTTTTTCGAACGAATGTTTGCTTGTTTATATATAAAATGATAAACTACTATTAATAAATCCTATGTGTGAGGTGTATAAATGATGACAAAACTTTCAAATAGGCAACAAATGATACTCGATTTCATTAAGAATGAAGTTAGCAGCAAAGGCTATCCGCCATCTGTTCGGGAAATTGCAGTAGCTGTTGGACTTGCATCTAGTTCTACTGTTCATGGTCATCTTGAGAGATTAGAGAGTAAAGGCTTTATAAGACGAGATCCTACTAAACCTAGAGCAATTGAAATTCTAAATCAAGCTGATGATAGTAATATACCGAAAGATGTTGCACGCTATGCACCAGTGATAGGAAAAGTTACCGCTGGTATTCCAATTACTGCAGTAGAGAACATTGAGGAATTCATTCCGCTTCCAAGCTCTACTTCAAGCCCCGATGATAATCTATTTGTCTTAGTAATTGATGGAGAAAGTATGATAGAGGCAGGAATACTAGATAGGGATATGGTCATTGTAAAACAACAAAATACCGCGAATAACGGGGATATTGTTGTTGCAATGACAGAGGATGACGAAGCAACTGTAAAACGATTTTTTAAAGAGAAGAACCATATTCGGCTACAGCCAGAAAATGCGACAATGGAACCACTTATTTATGATAATGTCAGCATACTTGGCAAAGTCATTGGCCTATACCGAAATATTCATTAACAATAGCAAAAAACTTCGAGCAAGGGATTTACCCTTGCTCGAAGCTTTTTTAATGCGGATTAATATTGTGTAATATATTGTTCTCTTTCCCAAGGATGTACTTGAGTTTTAAACATCTCCCATTCAATCTCTTTCGCTTCAACAAAATTCTCAAATAAATGGTTGCCGAGTGAGCTCACAATGACCTCGTCTTTCTTTAATAACTGCAGTGCATCAGCTAGCGTACTTGGTAAATCTTCTACACCATTTTCTTCACGTTCTTCTTTCGTCATTACATAAATGTTGCGATCTACAGCATGTGGTGCTTCTAAATTATTTTCTACTCCATCTAAGCCAGATGCTAGTAAAACAGCAAGTGCCATATAGGGATTTGCAGATGGGTCTACACTGCGTACTTCAACACGTGTACTTAATCCACGTGAATTAGGAATTCGTAGTAATGGGCTACGATTTGAGCCTGACCATGCAACATAACATGGCGCTTCATAGCCAGGAACCAATCGCTTATACGAATTTACAATCGGGTTTGTTACAGCTGTGAAGCCAGTTGCATGCTTCATAATTCCTGCAATAAATTGATATGCGACATCACTTAATTGTCTCTCTCCATTTTCATCTAAAAATACATTTTTACCGTCTTTAAACAATGACATGTTAACATGCATCCCAGATCCAGCTACACCGAATAACGGCTTCGGCATAAAGGTTGCATGGAGATTATATTTTCTCGCAATCGTTTTTACTACTAATTTGAATGTTTGAATATCATCCGCATGTTTTACTGCATTGGAATATTTAAAGTCGATTTCATGCTGTCCTGGCGCGACTTCATGGTGGGATGCTTCGATTTCAAATCCCATTTCTTCAAGTTCTAATACAATATCTCGACGACAATTTTCTCCAAGATCGGTAGGAGCCAGATCGAAATAACCACCATGATCATTAAGTTCTAGTGATGGATCACCATTTTGGTCTAGTTTAAATAAGAAAAACTCTGGTTCTGCACCAATATTAAAGGTATCGAATCCTAATTCTTCCATTTTCTTTAAATTACGTTTTAAATTATATCTTGGGCAGCCTGCGAAAGGTGTTCCATCTGGATTATAAATATCACAAATAAATCTTGCTACTTTTCCTTTTTCAGATGTCCAAGGGAATACAACAAATGTATCTAAATCCGGATATAAATACATGTCGGACTCCTCAATACGTACAAACCCTTCAATGGAAGACCCATCAAACATCATTTTATTCGATAATGCTTTATCTAATTGACTTAATGGAATTTCCACATTTTTAATGCTTCCGAACATATCTGTAAATTGAAGTCGAATGAATCGCACATTTTCTTCTTTAATTTTATTAATAATCGCTTCTTTCGTAAACTGTCCCACTAATTTTCCTCCTTGAATAATATCGAAAATACTTACTCTTAAGCTTCAATAATAATTAACGATTGATGAAAAACCTTGACAGTTCGCTCTGTCTGATACTGACTCTACCATTCATGCCAAGATGGTTCAATTCTGCTCGCAAAATATTACGAAGCTCTTTGTCCGTTAAATCTGTTTTCGTTACCTGCTCTTTCTCTTCTTGCTTAAGTTCCTCTTGCAGCATAATTTTGATTCCTGCTAGATTAAGTCCATTATCCAACAGATTTTTTATTTCTAACAGTTTATCAACATCATTAAATGAAAATAATCGTTGATTACCGGCTGTTCGTTCTGGAGATATTAATTCATGTTCTTCATAATATCTAATTTGACGAGCAGTAAGTTCGGTCAATTTCATGACAATGCCTATTGAAAACAAAGGCATTGAACGACGATCTTGATCATTCAAACCATTACCCCCACACTAATTGATAGGTTAATTATATTTCATGTGAGGTTTGCTGTCAATTTTTTGTAAGGTTACCTTACATTGAAATTCAATAGTGTTTCTAAGAAGAATTCTTAATAGCCGAAAACGAGTAAATCATATTATGAATGTTGATTTTTTCTACGTTCAGGTCATTTTTAAAGCTATGTCGCTACGCATCTGTATTGAAGGATTATGTACATTATCAGCGAACAGTATTTTTGAGGGAACTTAAAATCTCATACTATTTATCTTCAACACCACCTGCCAAAAATAGACCATTTAAAAAAAGAGCCTTTCGGACTCTTTCTTTATATTCCCTAATTCAGTTTTATAAAACCTTGATTCATAAGACTTTTTACTGCTTCAATTAATGCTATCTTCACGTGTTCATATGTGAGCCCACCTTGAACAAAAGCTGTATATGGAGCTCGAATTGGCCCATCCGCTGATAATTCGATGCTTGAACCTTGTATAAATGTTCCTGCAGCCATGATAACTTTGTCCTCATAGCCAGGCATTTCACTTGGATATGGAGTAACATAAGAATTTATTGGTGAATTCCGTTGGATTTCTTGACAGAATGCGATCATTTGCTCTGCATCAGGAAAAGTCACTGATTGGATTAAATCTGTTCGATCGGCTTGATAATGTGGTGACGTTTTAAAACCAATCAATTCAAGAAATCTAGCAGTAAACACTGCACCTTTTAGTGCTTGTCCAACAATATGGGGGGCGAGAAATAACCCTTGATACATCTCTTGCAGCATATTGAAGGTAGCGCCAGTCTCTTTTCCAAGACCGGGTGCTGTTAATCGGTTCGCACATTGTGCTATTAAATCTTCTCTACCGACAATATAACCTCCAGCACGAACGATACCACCCCCAGGGTTTTTAATTAACGATCCAGCCATAATATCTACACCAACATGGAGGGGCTCCTTTACTTCAACAAATTCGCCATAGCAATTATCAACAAAAATAATAATTTCAGAATCTATCTCCTTAATGAACTCAACCATTTCTGCAATTTCATTAATTGTAAAGGATGGACGGTCATCATAACCTTTCGAACGCTGGATGCCAATTACCTTCGTATCTCGTGTTATAGCTCTTTTAACAGCTAAGAAGTCAACTGCCCCTTCAGCACCCAAGCTTACTTCCTGATACTTAATATGATAGTCCTTTAATGAACCGGCATTATTTCCTCTTATACCGATTACTTCTTCCAACGTATCATAAGGTTTACCAGTAATATAAATAAGCTGATCATTGGGGCGCAATAACCCAAATAGCGTTGTAGCGATTGCATGTGTACCTGATACAATTTGGGGTCGAACGAGTGCATCTTCTCCTCCGAATACATCCGCATATACTGATTCTAACGCATCACGTCCAAGGTCATCATACCCATATCCTGTTGTCGAACTAAAATGACTATCACTAATACGATTATTAATAAATGCATCAAGTACACGTTTTTGGTTTATCTCAACGATTTCATTCATTTTCTGATGTTCGTTACTACAATCTAATTCTGCTTGCTTCACTATTTCTTCAATCATGCTAATAATTTCTCCTCTATTTCCTTATTGCTTCTAATTTGTTTTAATTAAGTAATTTATCGGGTGTTCTTTTCGAATATAGCCTCGAATGACATATTTACTTCTTGCTTCATCGAATTTCTTATCTGTAATAATTGTTTCGCGTTCAAGTTTAGAAAGTATTTTCCCCATGTCCGGATCCAGTTCGACTGCATAGCTTTCCCATAACTCTTTAAGAAGCTCTTCTATTTCATGCAGCACACGTTTCACGTCCTCCTCATCGTTTGCACTAATGATAAGGTATGGATGGTTCATCGGTATGACATCCTCTTTAATTAAATCCTTTTTATTATAAATGGTGAGCACTGGTATTTGCTGTGCATCTAAATCCTCAAGTAATTTTAACACAGTATTCTGTTGCTGCACCTGATCTTCATGTGATCCATCAACAATATGTAACAGCAGATTTGCTGCTGAAACCTCCTCTAATGTCGAACGGAAAGAAGCAATTAAAGATGTCGGCAATTCCTGAAGAAATCCAACTGTATCTGTAATTAGTGCTTGAAATCCGGAATCGAGCTGTAATTTTCTCGTTAACGGATCAAGCGTGGCAAATAATTTATTTTCTTCCAATGTATTACTCGCTGTTAATCGATTAAATAGGGTAGATTTGCCAGCGTTTGTATAGCCAACAACTGCGATTTGAAATACTTCGTTCGTTTTTCTTCGCTTCCGGTACTGTTCACGCGTACGAACAACTAATTTTAGCTTTCGCTTAATATCATAGATTTTATTTTTAATATGGCGCCGATCTGTTTCTAATTTCGTTTCGCCTGGTCCTCTTGTCCCAATTCCGGCTCCAAGTCTAGACATGGCTATCCCTTGCCCTTGCAGCCTCGGCAATAAATATTCCAATTGAGCAAGCTCAACCTGTAATTTCCCTTCCTTTGTTCGCGCACGCTGGGCAAATATATCTAAGATTAGTTGACTCCGATCGATAATACGGACCTCAAATCTATTTCCTAAATTTCTTAATTGACCTGGAGATAGCTCATCATTAGAAATCACGAGGTCAATTTCTAATGCATCAATTTCATTTTTTATTTCTTCAATTTTTCCTTCGCCAATATATGTAGCCGGATGTATCCGATTTCGATTTTGCGTTATGACACTTTTTACTGTACCACCGGCAGTTTTCCCTAACGAAACGAGTTCGTCTAAAGAGGATTGGAATCGTTCATGTTGCTCACCCTCGTTTTTTACAGCTATAATTAGGATTTTCTCTTCGGACATTTAACAACCTCTTTCTCATGAAGAATATTATCATGCTTATTCAAACATTTATATGAAATCATCTTGTATCTATCCTATTTATTCCTACATCATAACAAAAATAATAATGATTACAAAGCTAGAGCCATAAAAACAGATAGATGATTCCCCAGTAATGATTCATCACTGAGGAATGCTATGTTTGCGTATCATTTATATTATTCAATCATCCATTTGCAAATCTTTTGCTGTTATTTTAGTCAAGTCCTCTGCCGTAAACCTATCTTCCTGTATCAATCGTACAGCATGCATGCGAATTGCACGCTCGATTACGTTACGCACATAACGAGCATTAGAAAAGTTTCGTATGCTTCCACTTGTTTTGTTATATAAATGATTTCGAAGTTCCCATTCAGCTTCCTTTGTTAATTGATATTCCCTTTCTCCTACCATTTGTTTTGCAATTTCTAATAATTGATCCACCCCATAATCTTCAAAATTCAAGATAAACGGAAAACGTGACTGCAGTCCAGGATTTAATAATAAAAATTTTTCCATTTCATGGGGGTATCCTGCAAGAATTAAAACAAAGTCGTTATGATGGTCCTCCATATGCTTTACTAAAGTATCAATCGCTTCTTTGCCAAAATCTTTATCTCCACCACGCGCCAAAGAATATGCCTCATCTATAAAAAGAATTCCACCCATCGCTTTCTGGATGATTGCACGCGTTTTTTGTGCAGTTTGCCCGATGTATTCACCAACCAAATCCGCTCGTTCCGCTTCAACAAAATGTCCTTTGGATAATATATTCATATTGAAATATATTTTGGCCAGTTTTCTCGCCACTGTCGTCTTACCAGTACCTGGATTACCTTTAAAAAGCATATGAAGCACTTGTTTCGAGCTATTTAATCCTAACTCTTTCCGCTTCTCATTGATTAGGATTGTCGCATAAATCTCTTTAATTGTCGTTTTTAATTTATCCATGCCAATAAATGACGAAAATTCACGATCAATAGCTTTATATTGTTCATTTTCACTAAATTCTAACCGATTATTTCGCTCTATTTTCGGCTTATTATTATTATTATGCAATATTATATTTATTTGACCATTTCGATTACGGTTTAATTGTGATTCCAACATATCACCCCTCTAGTCAACTTTAGTATACGCACGAAGGGATAAAGTTGTGACATACGCCTAGTGTTTCATCCAATTGAAAACGGACGCTAAAAATAGCGTCCGTTTTCAATCTATTCATTTTCTAATGAAACATTTTTAACTGGAGCGAAGGTTGAAATAGCATGTTTAAATATAAGCTGTTGTTTACCATCGGTTTCAAGCAATACCGTGAAGTTATCAAAAGCCTTCACAGTCCCCCTTAACTGGAAACCATTTGTAAGGAATACAGTAACTGAAATATGATGCTTTCTCAATTGATTTAAATATTGATCTTGGACATTTACAGTTTGCGCCATCGTACTTCCTCCTCTATTTATCTATACTATAACCATTCTACTTTTTTTCTAAAATTCCTGCTAAATCGTCAAGAATCATTTCAAACTTTTCATTTATGGAGCTTGGTGTAAGTGAATACCATGTAATATCCATCTTATTTTTAAACCAAGTATATTGGCGTTTCGCATATCTTCTCGAATCACGTTTTAGAATCTCGATTGCCTGATCCAAATTTTCCCCTGTCTTAAAATAAGGGATAAACTCTTTATAACCAATCGCTGTCATCGCCTGGCTTTCTTCTAGACCTTGATCATAAAGATCCTTTACTTCTTTTATAAGCCCAGATTCGACCATAAAATTCACTCTTTGATTAATGCGGTCATACAGCAGCTCTCTTTCCATTTCTAACCCAACTAAAATCAAATCATAAGGTGATTCCAAGGTTTGTTTCTCTTGATAAGCTGTCATCGTCATTCCGGTTGTTTCATAGATTTCAAGTGCGCGAATCACCCTCCGATGGTTGTTCGGATGAATCTTCTTTGCTTGTTCTGGATCAATTTCCTCTAGGCGATGGTATAATGGCATAATCCCATCACGTTCAATCATCTGCTCAAGCTTGCGTGTCACTGCTTCATCTCGTTTTTGCTCAGCAAAATTATAATTATAAAGTGCTGCCTGAATATAGAGGCCACTTCCACCAACGATAATTGGCAATTTTCCTTTAGCTGAAACCTCCTCTATATACTTTTGCACATAATATTGATAATCAGCAACAGAGAAGGATTCGCTTGGATTCAAAATGTCAATCATATGATGAGGAATTCCTTCTGTTTCCTCTTCACTTATCTTAGCCGTTCCAATATCAAAACCTTTGTAAACTTGCATCGAATCTCCACTAATTATTTCACCATTAAATCTTTTGGCGATTTCGATACTCAGCTTCGTTTTCCCTACTGCCGTTGGACCAACGATAGCAACTACTCTTATTTTCATTCGTATTCCCCTAAATTCAATTCTTTTTACTCAAATGCGAGATAGCTCTTTAACATCCACACATATTTTTCTAATTTCCCTTGTAATGTTGTTAATAAATCGACTGTCGGATCATCCTGCAGCTCATTGCTAAGCTTTATTCCCACTTGATGAATTTCTGAAATAATTTGCTCGAAATCCTTAATCAACTGCGCAATGATCTCATTTTCTTTATCATCTGCATTCGCCTCAACCAATGTCGCTTCCTTTAAATATTTCGCCATTGTTGCAAGTGGTTTACCATCAATCATTAAAATTCGCTCTGCAATTTCATCTAAATCACTTGCAATAACCTGGTACATCTCTTCAAATTTCTCATGTAAAAGAAAAAAATGTCTTCCTTGAATAAACCAATGATATCGATGTAGCTTGATATACATTACAACATAATTTGATAACAATTGATTTAAAAAATTTATCAGTTTTTGATTTTCCATGCTGCACCTCGGCTTTTATTACTATGTTTACCCGAGTTGACGATGATTTATACTAGTTTTACATTACGCGCTTAAACATTTTCTCTAATTCATAGGTTGAAAAGTGAACAATGATTGGTCGTCCATGTGGGCAAGTAAATGGATCTGTAGACTTACGCAGGTCTTCCAATAATCGAAACATTTCGGAATGATTTAAGTAATGATTTGCTTTAATCGACCGTTTGCAGGACATCAGAATTGCTGCGTCTTCACGAATGGTCTCAATATTAACCCTTTCTTCATTCATAATCTGGTCAATCATTTCTCGGATAACTTCTTCTTCAAAACCACTCGGAAACCAATTTGGGTGTGAACGGATGATATAAGTTTGATTCCCGAATTGCTCAAAAAATAACCCAACGTTCTCGAATGCTTCTTTGTATTGTTCGATAAATATCGATTCTTGCTTAGAAAATTCAAAGGTCATTGGAATCAATAATTCCTGCGATTGATTTACCGGTTTTCCCAGCTTTTCTTTAAAGAATTCATATTTAATTCTTTCTTGTGCTGCATGCTGGTCAATCATATAAAGCCCATTTTCATTTTGTGCAATAATATAGGTTCCTTGTACCTGACCAACAGGATACATTTGTGGTACCCGCGGATTCGAATCTAACTTTGCTGGAAATTCTTGGTCATTTATCTCGTTTTCAGATTGTTTTTCATTTTGTCCTATTGGTTCCTGAATAACTTCCGAACTGTTACTTTCATCACTAGCAACATGATAAGAAGTTGTTTCTTTAATTTCATATGAACCTATACTAGGTATCTGTTGATTATTTTCGATTTCCTGTGCATTTTCATTTGATTCTGCTACTGATTCTCTAACTGGTTCATCAAATTTCATCATCGATTGGAAGGATTGAACTTTTGTCTTTGGTTTTTGTTGTACTTCGGGAATTAGCGTTATTTCTCGAAATTTACTTTTGATCATTTCTTCTATAACAGTGAATAATTCTTTATCCTTACTAAATCGAACCTCTAATTTCGTCGGATGTACATTAACATCAACTAATATTGGATCCATTTCAATTCTCAGCACGACAATTGGTGAACGACCAATTGGCAGTAACGTATGATAAGCACGAATAATCGCCTGAGTCAATGGTACGCTCTTAATGTAGCGTCCATTGATGATTATCGATATATAAGACCTTGATGCTCTGGTAACCTCTGGCTTTGCAATATATCCCGCAATTGAATAATCCAGTGTCTCCTGTTTAACTGGCAGCATTTTTTTTGCTACATTCATTCCGTAAACTTGAGAGATTACTTGTAATAAATCACCAGTTCCTGCTGTTTTAAATAATCCCTTATCATTATGGATCGCTTCAAACCTTATTTCTGGATGGGCAAGTGCTAATCGATTCAGTAAATCCGTTATATGCCCAAGTTCAGTATGAAGACTTTTCATATATTTAAGGCGTGCAGGTGTATTAAAAAATAAATCTTCTACAATGATTTCCGTACCCTTTCGTGCATCGCTCTTCTTCTTTTCAAGTTTTTTTCCGCCCTCGAGCTTTAAATGCGTTCCCGCTTCATTACCTTCAGAAGACTTAATTGACATCTTACTGACCGAAGCGATGCTTGCAAGTGCCTCTCCACGGAATCCTAAGGTTTTCACATGAAATAAATCACTTTCGTTTTTAACCTTACTCGTCGCATGAGGTAAGAAGGCCATTTCACAATCTGCTTCTGACATTCCATCGCCATTATCGGTAATTTTTATTTGTTGTAATCCTGCCTCCGATATTTCAACTTTGATCCATGTACTATTAGCATCAATACTGTTCTCGACAAGTTCTTTGACAACCGATGCTGGGCGTTCAACAACTTCCCCAGCAGCTATTTTATTTGCTAACGCATCAGACATTTGTACGATTTTCATGTTAACAATCCTTTCGTCTGAGTTTCTACATTTTTACTTGTTTTTGTAATCGATATAATGCATTCATCGCTTCCATCGGCGTCATCTCGAATAAATTCAAACTTTTTAATTCGTCTATCGCTTTTTCTTCTGTCGCGGGAATTGGCTTATTTCTTTCTTTTACTTGTTCCGTTTCACCAACAAAAAAGGATAATTGACCAGATTCAATTTTTTCAGTCGTTGGTGCCGGTTTATCGCTTGATTCTAGTTCTTGCAAGATTGTGCTGGCTCGCTCAATAAGTGCTTCTGGTAAATTAGCTAATTTTGCTACGTGAATACCATAGCTCTTATCTGCTGCGCCCTCTTGAATTTGATGCAAAAATACGACATTCCCTTCAAATTCTTCTGCTCGAACATGAATATTCTTTAGTTTCTCCAATGACTCTTCTAACACGGTTAATTCATGATAATGTGTTGAAAATAACGTTTTTGCTTGAATATTATTATGAATATACTCCACAATCGCTTGTGCCAAGGCCATCCCATCATAGGTGCTTGTCCCACGGCCGATTTCATCGAGTAAGATTAAGCTCCTGTCTGTTGCATTGGCAATTGCATGATTCGCTTCGAGCATTTCGACCATAAACGTACTTTGCCCGGACACTAAATCATCTGCAGCACCAATTCTTGTGAAAATTTGATCGAATATAATAAGCTCCGCTTCATCACAAGGTACAAAGCAACCAATTTGTCCCATTATTACCGCAAGTGCAAGTTGGCGCATATACGTACTTTTTCCAGACATGTTTGGCCCAGTTATTAACAGAATGTTTTTGTTTTCATCAAGAGATACATTATTCGGCACAAAAGAGCCATCTTTCATTACTTGCTCGATAACAGGATGACGTCCATTTATGATATTTAATTTATTCTCTACAAAATATGGCCGACGGTAATTATTTTTTTCACTTACGGTAGCGAATGCTTGCAGTACATCAATTTTACTTACAATTTCCGCTAAATATTGTAATTCTGGAATATGCTCTTTAATTTTTTCACGTATTTCAATAAATAGATTATATTCAAGTTCAACACTTTTTTCTTCTGCTTCTATAATTAGTTGTTCCTTTTCCTTTAACTCCGGCGTAATATAACGTTCTGCATTCGCTAACGTTTGCTTCCGTTCATATCTCCCCTCTGGAATTAAATGGATATTTGCTTTTGTTATTTCGATATAGTAACCGAAAACGCGATTATAGCCAATCTTTAATGATTTAATATCGGTTTCTTGTTTTTCTTTTTTTTCTAATGCCGCAATCCACCTTTTTCCATTTCTTGATGCATCGCGATAAGTATCAAGCACCTCATTATAACCATCCCTAATAATTGACCCTTCTTTAATCGAGATTGGTGGATTATCAATGATGCTTGTATTTAATAAGTCTATTAATTCTTTAGGATATTTGAGCCCTGTTGAAAGTGTCTGAATCTGACGTTCTTCAAATTGATTAAGCGTCGCTTTTAATTCAGGGATTTTCTCAAGTGATTGCTTTAACTGTAATAAATCACGTGCATTGACATTCCCAAAGGCAATTCTTCCTGCAAGTCGTTCTAAATCATAAACTGATTTTAGCGTATCCCGGAGTGTATCTCTTTCCATAAAACGTTGATAGAAAGCATCAACAACGTTTAGGCGGTTTTCAATTCGTTTCTTATCAAGCAATGGCCGCTCGAGCCATTTCTTAAGTAATCTTGATCCCATTGCGGTTACCGTTTGATCGAGAACCCAAAGAAGGCTACCGTGCTTGCCTTTCTTAATAATAGTTTCTGTTAATTCTAAATTCCGTTTTGAATACATGTCGAGTGACAGATAATGCTTCAATTCGATTACATTCGCTGGTTGTAAATGATCAAGCGAGCGCTTTTGTGTATGCTGAATATAATTTAATAATCGGCTGAATGCCTTCATTAACCGCTCGTCATTTAAATTTTCAGCAAGATTACGATACTCTGCATTAAATGTTATTTCATCCTGATAGGATAATGTAACATGTAGCCTATCCCGTAGCTTGGTTTGTAGGTCTTCTGGTAGATTAGAAGAAATGACAATCTCTTTAATAGGTTGATTATATAACTCATGAATAACAGCGTCCCATCCATGAGAAATCACTGTAATGTTATTCTCACCAGTCGAAAGATCGTTGTATACAATGACATAAGATCCATCCTGAAAATGAGAAAGACTAGCAATGTAATTATTTTCGCCTTCTTTTAGCATATTGCTTTCCATTACAGTTCCAGGAGTAACCAGTTGTACTACTTCCCGTTTTACTACGCCTTTAGCTGTCTTTGGATCTTCTACCTGTTCACATATTGCTACTTTGTATCCTTTATCTATTAATGTTTTTATATAATTTTCAGCAGCATGATAGGGCACTCCACACATTGGAATTCCATCACTGCCACCACGTTTTGTCAGGGTAATCTCTAACTCTCTTGCAGCATTTATTGCATCATCATTAAACATTTCATAGAAATCGCCTAGCCTGAAAAAGAGAAATGCATCCTGATAATCTGCTTTTATTTTTAAATATTGTTCCATCATTGGTGTCTGCTTGCCCATCATTAATCCTCCAAAAAAACCCGTAATATACTTATGTAATTATAGCATAAATGGCAAGAAATGCGCAGACATCAGTTCTGTTCCTTAATACACCTGCTACTCTAATAAGAGTTCAATCTCATCATATGACCCTATTGATATAAAAAGCGACATAAGTCTGATGTAAATTTCCGATCTGGCCAGTCTCTTCTTTATTGAAAGCCTAGGAAAGCACACTCGCATTTTCGAGAAGTTTTTTTGTTTGACACCTTTGTTGCCATTGGAAAGCGACATGGAATCCTACTTAAAAGAGGGATAGGAAGCTAATTATTTTCTTGCAATACCAGCGGAAAAAATACACGGAGACTCCTGCGGGAAGAAGAGCCTAGGTGAGACTCAGAAGTGCGGAAGCACAAGGTGGCTCACCAGCTCCCCTAAGGTGCGCTCCGTATATTTATGGAGCGACTGGCTTGAGAGCCCTTAGCACTTTAAAGTAGTTCGCACTTTATCTAAAAATTGCATATGTAAAAAATTACGAGAGATGTTATCCCTCGTAATTTTCTTAGTCTTGTTTGTTTAAAAAGTCTGGCTCTACGCCTTCCAACTCATCATCTGTTAGCTTGAAGTCCCAAGCGTCATCATCATCACCAAAGTCATCCTGTACTGGATTTACTCGAACAGATAGTTTTGTTTCACCGATTACTTGCACTACAAATTCTCGTTCGATTTCAACTACAATCTTATGTCCATTACTTGCGATTTTACATTCAAGGCAATTTGGCTGTTGGATTACCTTAGCAATCACATCATGTTCGTCATTAATGCAATTGTCATCCTTGACAGAAAGTGGAATCACATCCGTATACGTTACTCTTTCTGTTACAACTTCTGTTTTTGTATTATCGTTGTAGGAATACCAAATGTTAACGTCATAGCTACCTTGAATTTCAACCGATTCTTCTGATTTTTTCTTGGCGTTATATAAATGGTTGATTACCCAACATCCAAGAATGCTTGATGGACGGTGTGATGGTGTAACAGAATGAGACTCCTGCGTAAACTTCTTACCCTTACCAATGACAGCTTTCGAAATGATCTCTCTATATTCTTTATCGAGAAAAGTCATGATTTCTTTTACCTCCTCTTTTTTCATAGTCATTTTATGCAAGACAAACACCTAAAGTGCATAACGATTTTATGAAAGGTGGAAAAGAGATGACCTTTCTTCATTTTATTAAGAAATATCTACCGTGTTGCCGTAGAATAAAAAATCAAGCAAGCGAATCGTTCCACTTACTTGATTTTTTATTTAATGTCCATGTCCTATTTTATTCTTTGCTTTAGATCCTGTTTCACCTGCTAAAATATCGCCACCAGTTGATTCAATAACACTGTTGGTCACTTCCCTGGCAATCGTCCCGGAAACGAGCTGTAGCACATCATTTACAACAATTTGCGTTTCCTTGAACTCCTGAACGACTGGTATTTCATCGATTTCATTTTGCAAACGATCAAGCTCTGCTTCGATATTTTTTAGTGCTTCCTTTTTCTCATACGCTTGGAAATTAACTGCTTGTTTTTGCAAGGTCTTTATTTTTTGGATTAATTGCTGTACTTTTTTATTTTCATTAAGTTTAGCTTCAACCTGCTTAAAGCGATCGATTTCTTCTGTATTTGCAAGCATATCTGCTAATTTTCTTGCTTCATCTAAAACTTCTTTACGTGTATATTCAGCCATTTTTATTTCACCTCAACCATATTTTCGACCATGATACCATCTAAGGACCATGTTTTTGCTTCTGTAATTTTGACTTTTACAATTTTACCAATAGAGGATTTCGGTCCCTTAAAGTTTACTAATTTATTTTTTTCTGTATATCCAGCTAGTACGTTCGGATTCTTTTTACTTTCCCCTTCAACAAGAACTTTCACTACTTTATCCTTATAGTTCTTCATCGATTCAGCAGACTGTTTGTTAACAAGGGCGTTTAGACGGTATAACCGCTGTTTTTTCACTTCTTCTGGTACATCATCGACTTTACGAGCTGCTGGTGTTCCTTCACGAGGAGAATAGATATAAGTGTATGCCGCCTCAAAACCAACTTCTTCCATTAAAGTCATCGTTTCTTCAAATTGTTCCTCTGTTTCATTAGGAAAACCAACGATAATATCTGTTGTTAGTGTAACATTTGGAATCGCTTTACGTATTTTTTTCACTAATTCCAAGTATTCTTCCCTCGTATATTTACGATTCATTTTCTTAAGAATCTCATTGCTGCCCGATTGTACTGGTAGATGGATATGATCGAGAAGATTTCCACCTTTAGCTAATACTTCTATTAAATAATCATCGAAATCTCTAGGATGTGAAGTTGTAAATCGAACGCGCGGTATATCGATTTTATTAATATCATCCATCAACTCCCCTAGACCATAGGTGATATCTTCAAAGTCTTTACCATATGCATTTACATTCTGACCAAGTAATGTCACTTCTTGATAGCCCTGTGCTGCTAAGTGACGGACTTCCTGAATAATATCCTCCGGTTTACGACTCCGTTCCTTACCACGAGTCATTGGTACAATACAATAGGTACAGAATTTATCACAGCCATACATAATGTTAACCCATGCCTTGATTTTCCCTTTACGAGCTTTTGGAAGATTTTCAATGATATCTCCCTCTTTCGACCAAACCTCAACAATCATTTCTTTCCCGAATAAAGCTTCTTTAAGCAATTGTGGCAGCCTGTGAATATTATGAGTGCCAAAGATCAAATCGATATGCTGGTGTTTCTTTAATATACGGTCAACCACAGATTCTTCTTGGGACATACAACCGCAAACACCGATAATTAAATCAGGTTTTTCTAGTTTCAAAGGTTTCAAGTGGCCAATTTCGCCAAACACCTTGTTCTCTGCATTTTCCCGGATTGCACACGTATTTAACAAGATGATATCTGCTTCATTCGTATCCGAAGTAGACTCATACCCCATTTCGGTTAAAATCCCCGCCATTACCTCTGTATCATGTTCATTCATTTGACAACCATATGTACGAATTAAGAATTTCTTCCCCTTACCAATCTGTTCCATGTCTTCTGGGATTGCAAAATCATAATGAAACTGAATATCTTCTTTCCTTCGCTTTCTTGCCTTTTTAATATCTGGCGCTTGTGGCTCATAGCTCGTTTGAAAATATTTCGCAATCATTTCATCACTGGATGTATTCTTAATTCGATTCATATTATCTTCTTGCTTTACAAACTCATTTTCTACCTGTTTTATTTGTGCTTGGTCTATTCGTTGCTGCTCGTTCATGGGAAAAACTCCTTTCAATAAAGTGAAAAATCAATAGTGTAATTTCTTATGGTTAGAAATCTTACGCAGTTGGTCTTAAAATTTTTGAAATGAGTAACATACAACTTATATTGGCAGTATTGCAAAATTATCTGTAAAATCAATATGTATAGGATTACATTATTATAGTATAGAGGATAATGTCAAATATAACAAATAATGTAAATAGCTAAGATAAAAGTAAAACCTTCCTATAAATTAGGAAGGTTGATTTATTGAATACTACCTGGGTTCAACGATTAATTTAATCGCAGTGCGTTCCTCATTGTCAATCATAATATCGGTAAATGCTGGAATACAAACTAGGTCAACACCGCTCGGGGCTACAAATCCTCTTGCTATTGCTACAGCCTTTACGGCTTGGTTTAATGCACCCGCACCAATTGCTTGCATCTCCGCTGTACCTTGTTCGCGTAATACGTTGGCTAGTGCACCTGCTACAGAATTTGGACTTGATTTTGCTGATACCTTTAATACATCCATTACTAGTACCTCCTTCATTTCCTATTGTAGTTCTATTGCTACTATATTCCTGGAGATGTTAGCTTATTCCCTATTATCCTTCAATGGTTCGCAAAATTCAATAAATCAGCTGAAAAAAGGATGATCCTCATTAATGATGATTCGCTCTACCTTTGTTGCCTTTCCAGTTCTATCATCAATCGTAACAAAAAAACCATTTAATTGTGTTCTACCCTCTTTTGTCGTTTCGAAACGTACTGGCAAAGAAGTTAGGAATCTTTTTATTACTGAATCCCGTTCTACACCTAATATTCCATCATAAGGTCCTGTCATTCCTACATCTGTTATATATGCCGTTCCAGCTGGTAAGATACGTTCATCTGCAGTTTGCGTATGGGTGTGTGTGCCAACTACCGCACTAACTCTACCATCTAGATACCATCCAAATGCTTGTTTTTCACTCGTTGCTTCACCATGAAAATCAACGAATATTAGATTCGTTCGTTCTTTCGCCTCATCAATCAATTCATCGATTTTCCGGAAGGGATCATCGATTGCAGATAAAAATGTACGTCCTTGCATGTTAATTACAGCAACTTCCACTCCATTTATATTGACAAAAACTAACCCCTTACCTGGCGTACCTTCAGGAAAGTTAGCAGGTCTAATCATATACTTCGCATCATCAATGAATTCAAAAATTTCCTTTTTATCCCAAGTATGATTACCCATGGTAATCACTTGAGCACCCCATTCTAGAAATTGCTTATAAATTTTCTCAGTAATCCCTTTTCCTGCTGCAGCATTTTCTCCGTTAATAATCGTTAAATTTGGATGGTACTTTTCCTTCAATTTCGGTAAATATTCCTGTACCATGTCTCTACCAGGAGAACCTACAACATCTCCAATAAATAATATTTTCATGTTAAACCACCCTATCTATTATATATTACTAGCTTTCCACAATTGTAAATAAAAATAAAAGCGGTTGGAATAACCGCTTTTATTTTTATTTAGCATATTCTACTGCTCTTGTTTCTCTAATCACGGTTACTTTAATGTGACCAGGGTAATCAAGTTCATTCTCAATTTGCTTCCTTATTTCTCTAGCAACGCGCACAGATTCAAGGTCATCAATTTCATCTGGTTTAACCATAATTCTAATTTCTCGCCCTGCTTGAATTGCAAACGACTTCTCTACGCCTTCGAATGACTCGGAGATTTCTTCAAGTTTCTCTAAACGTTTAATATAGTTTTCTAATGTTTCACTCCTAGCACCAGGTCTAGCAGCAGACAATGCATCAGCCGCAGCTACAAGAACTGCAATAACGGATGTCGCTTCTTCATCACCATGGTGGGAAGCAATTGAATTGATGACTATATCATGTTCTTTGTATTTAATCGCCAGTTCTTTTCCAATTTCTACGTGGCTACCTTCAACCTCATGATCAATTGCTTTACCAATATCATGAAGCAATCCAGCTCTTCTTGCTAACGTAACATCTTCACCTAATTCAGCAGCAAGCAATCCGGAAAGGTACGCAACCTCTGTTGAGTGTTTCAGTACATTTTGCCCATAGCTCGTACGATATTTTAGTCGTCCTAGTATTTTGACTAGATCTGGATGTAAACCATGTACACCAACTTCAAATGTAGTTTCTTCTCCAATTTCCCGTATATATTCGTCAACCTCACGTCTAGCTTTGTCCACCATTTCTTCAATTCTAGCTGGGTGGATTCGGCCATCTTGAACTAGTTTTTCTAATGCCATACGAGCAATTTCTCTTCTTATTGGATCAAAACCAGATAAAATAACTGCTTCAGGTGTATCATCAATAATTAAATCAATACCAGTTAATGTTTCAAGTGTACGTATATTTCGTCCTTCACGACCAATTATACGGCCCTTCATCTCATCATTTGGAAGATTTACTACAGATACTGTAGTTTCAGCAACGTGATCTGCAGCGCAACGCTGTAATGCGAGTGAAAGAATACTCTTCGCTTTCTTATCCGCTTCTTCCTTCGCTCGATTTTCGGCTTCTTTAATCATTATTGCTGACTCATGTTGTACCTCTTTTTCAATCCGCTCTAAAATAATCTGTTTGGCTTGGTCTGATGTGTATCCTGAAATGCGCTCAAGCTCCGTTTGCTGCTCATCTTTCATAGCTTCCACTTTGCTTTCCATTTCTTCAATTTGTTGTTGTTTTTCTGCTAATGATTGTTCTTTTTTCTCTAACAACAATTCACGTTTGTCTAGTGTTTCACTTTTTCGATCCAGGTTTTCTTCTTTTTGCGTGAGGCGATTTTCAAACTTCGTAGATTCTGCACGTCGTTCGCGCAGTTCATCCTCTGTTTGTTGCCGAAGCTTATGGTTTTCATCTCTCGCTTCAAGGAGTGCCTCTTTCTTAGCGGCATCAGCATTCCGATGTGCTTCTTCAACGATTTGTTTCGCTAATGATTCCGCACTGGAAATTTTAGCTTCTGCAATAGATTTACGTATCAGATAACCAACAACAATACCGACGATTAGGATAATAACAAACAAAATGGAGATGATGATAGGATTGTCCATGTTTTCACCTCCTATTGCTATAAAGTTTTACGATTCTTATTTGTCGGCATGTAACATTTTAGATGTATAATTAACAATACGTTTTATAGAAAAATATAAAATTATACAGTTTTAATTTTAATTGTCTATTGTATAATTGTCAAGGAATCGCCATAATATCCCATAAAAAAATCCTTTGCTGAGATTAGCAAAGGATTTTAATCTTAGTAGATAAGAAAGCAGAGAAGCTTTCTCACTACATAAGTGCAACTAAGGCTATCACTCAAAAGCTTAGTTAAACCTTAGTTTTTCTATTATTTTATACATCTAAACTCTCTTGAGTAGCTTCTTCCCGCTCAGGAGCTGCCTCAGCCTTTTCATCTAAACTATAATGTTCGCGAATTGCATTATGAATAGCTTCGGCTACTTCTGGATTTTCTAATAAAAATAGTTTAGAGTTTTCACGTCCTTGTCCTAAGCGATCACCGTCGTATGAGTACCATGCACCACTCTTATCAACAATATCCAGTTCGGATCCGATATCAAGAATTTCTCCTTCTCTAGAAATCCCTTTACCATACATAATATCAATTTCTGCTTGTTTGAATGGCGGCGCTACTTTATTTTTTACAACTTTAACTCTCGTTCTATTCCCAACAATATCATTACCTTGCTTCAATTGCTCCGCACGACGTACTTCCAGTCTTACAGAAGAATAGAATTTAAGTGCACGCCCACCAGGTGTTGTTTCTGGATTACCGAACATAACGCCAATTTTCTCACGAACCTGATTAATGAAGATAGCAATGGTGTTTGATTTATTGATTGCACCAGATAATTTTCTTAATGCTTGTGACATTAAGCGTGCTTGTAACCCCATATGGGAATCTCCCATTTCACCCTCGATTTCTGCTTTTGGAACAAGTGCAGCAACAGAGTCGATAACTAGAATATCAACTGCACCACTTCGAACGAGTGCTTCAGCAATTTCTAATGCTTGTTCTCCTGTATCTGGTTGAGACAATAGCAATTCATCAATATTGACACCTAAAGCTCTTGCGTAAGATGGATCTAACGCATGCTCAGCATCAATAAAGGCAGCTTGTCCACCTTTTTTCTGTGCTTCAGCAATCGCATGTAGTGCTACTGTTGTCTTACCAGATGATTCAGGACCGTAAATTTCAATAATACGTCCTTTTGGATATCCACCTATTCCTAATGCTACATCTAACGCTAATGATCCACTTGGGATTGTTTCAATCGGTTGAAACTCGTTTTCACCGAGCTTCATCACCGAACCTTTACCAAATTGTTTCTCTATTTGTCTCAAAGCCATGTCTAAAGCTTGTTTTCTATCACTCAACGAAACTACCTCCTTAAATTAACTACTTCCATCATACATTGTTTTTTTCATTTTGCCAAGAAAAAGACGAATAAATGTTCTTGTATTTTAGTGGTAATATTTCTTAGGAAAAATTAATTATTGCACTAACTTCATTTAAGTAAATAGAATTCCAATCAATAGAACAATGTAAATCACTGTTTTAACAAATTAAAAAGAATTTCCATCCCTTTTAAAGTTGTACGCGTTCTTATCGTATCACGATCACCTTGAAACTTAAACTCTTCCACCTGTTGATGGCCATCTTTCGTACAAACAGCGATATATACAGTGCCTGCAGGCTTTCCTTCCGCCTCTTTAGGCCCTGCTACCCCAGTAAAACTAATGCCTATATCTGCATCTAGAACTTGTAATATATTGGTTGCCATTTCAATTGCGCATTGCTCACTAACCGTACCGAATAAATCGATTGTTTCTTTGGAGACCCCTAGGATCTCCTCTTTAACCTTTGTGTCATAGCAAACGATTCCACCTTTTATAACATCTGAAGCACCACTTATAGAAACAAGCTTACTAGTTACCAGTCCGCCAGTTAAACTCTCAGCAAGTGCAAGACGCTGATTACTCACTCGTAAATTGTCGATGATTTGCTGTTCTAATGTTTGTTCGTTTGAGCCATAAAAAAAGCTTCCAATTCTTGATAGAATTTGTTGTTTGCTTGCTGTAATTAATTTTTCAGCATTTTCTAATGAATCGGTTCTGGCAGTTAGTCGAATTGTTACTCCATTATCTGTTGCTAGCGGCGCAATCGTCGGATTACTTTGACCGTCAATTATATCTTTAATTTCATGCTCTAATTGTGATTCACCAATCCCGATAAATCGTAATACCTCAGATTTAATAATTGCTTTGTCGCCAATAAGTTGCAGAAGATATGGTAGTACATCGATTGCAACAAGACTTTTCATTTCACGAGGTACTCCGGGTAAGAAAATCCATGTGCGATTTTCAAAAGTTACAATCATTCCCGGAGCCATCCCGACTTTATTATCAAGCACAATACAATCTTTAAACACTCTTGCTTGTCTTCGATTATTTGGTGTCATAACAGTGTTGCGCTCTTTAAAAAATTGCTCGATTTTATCCATGGATGGCTTATGCTCCACTACATCAAGTTGACTCATTTGTTGAAATGCTTCTCTCGTAAGGTCATCTTCTGTTGGACCGAGTCCCCCAGTTACAATAATAATATCGGAGCGTACATGTGCTTGTGAAAATGCTTCAACTACTCGGTTAAGATTATCACCAACTACAACATGATTATAAATATTGATTCCATATAATGCGAGTTGCTGTGATATCCATTGTGCATTTGTATTCGAGATTTGACCTAATAACAATTCTGTACCAACAGCAATGATTTCAGCTTTAGGCTGCTGCATTATTTAGACTCTCCCATCACATGCCAGTTTTTTATAAAG
This sequence comes from Oceanobacillus zhaokaii, assembly GCF_003352005.1. Lineage (GTDB taxonomy): Bacteria > Bacillota > Bacilli > Bacillales > Amphibacillaceae > Oceanobacillus > Oceanobacillus zhaokaii. The sequence continues at coordinate 1,883,753 of NZ_CP024848.1, read as the reverse complement.
TAATCAACTCCAGATAATACGGTGAAAAATAGTGCGATATATAACATAATTGTACCAAACGGGAAGCCTAAATAAGAAAATGGGAAATTGTGTAATAATAAAACAGCAATTGCAATCATTTGCGTTGCGGTTTTTATTTTACCAAGGTTTCCTGCTGCTAATACAATACCTTCCCCAGCAGCTACAAGTCTTAATCCTGTTACCGCAAATTCTCTGCTGATAATGATAATAACAACCCATGCTGGAGCCAGACCCATTTCTATTAATAAGATTAACGCTGCGGAAACGAGCAATTTATCAGCTAGTGGGTCCATAAACTTTCCTAAATTGGTAACCAAATTATATTTTCTAGCATAATACCCATCAATCCAATCTGTTGCAGATGCAAAAATAAATAAAACGGCAGCCACAAAATGGGATACAGGAAGGATGGTGTCACCTATATTCCATTCTCCCCAATCAAATGGAATACTTAGCAAAAGAATAAAAACTGGGATTAATATGATTCTTGAAAGGGTTAATTTATTTGGTAAATTCATAATGATACTTCCTCCAAATTCTCGATTTAATTGCAGATATAGCATAAATCTGTTTCCTCAAACATGTTGAACATTGTCAATAAGGTATAAGACCCTCCCACATTGGAAGGGTCTCTGAACGTATTTTCTTTATTGTTTAATATTTATCCATATTCGTTGATGGTCTCGTTCATTTGGATCAACTGGATATTCAAATTCTACACCATTAACATCAAATGTTAAATTAGGCGCACTGCCAATGTTTAAGTAAATTCTTTCCTCTCCTGTTAAATCCAATTCCATCGGTGAATCTGCCTCCGTTAGAATTGCACTATAGAAGGATTCTCCATCTCCATTCTGAACATCTAACCATACTTCACTTGGCGATTCAAACGTAAACGTTAATTCATCATCTGAAGAATTGAATTCTAAAGTAGATTCTGGTACGGGACCTGTTCCTTCCTCTGTAACAGTAAACTCAGATTGTTTTTCTTCTGGTGTTTCTTCTTCTGAGGTTTTGTCCGCTCCATTATCGGTTTCATCATTGCTCTCTTCCTCTTGACCTTGCTCCGCGTTATCCGTCGAATTCGGTGTAGAGTCATTTATAATAATTTCATTATCTGTTAATTCTTCTTCCGGTGGATTTCCTTCATCTGTGGAACCTTCTTTGATGAAAAACCATGCAACAAAGAAGATACCAATTACTAATAAAATTACAATAATAGTAGGTATAAATGAGAAGGTTGAATTCTTATCAACATTTGCTTCTTTCCTTGAACGTTCAATTCTTGTATATTGAATCTCACTTTCCTCTTCTGTTTGTGGAATTTCCTCTTTATGTTCTTCTAATAATTCACTCGAATCCAAATCAACTGCAGTTGCATATTCTTTAATAAATGCTCTTGCATAAAATTTCCCGGGAAGAATGCTTAAATTTCCTTCTTCGATTGCAACTAAATAACGCTTTTGTATTTTTGTAATTTCTTGCAGTTCATCTAATGAGAGTCCCTTTTCAAGTCGTGCCTCTTTCAGCCTTACCCCTACATCCATAAATAACACCTTCCGTTTCAGAAATCAAACATGGAAAAGCCATTCGCAGTACTTGGAGAGTGATTTTCAACCGTTTCATATGTAATCTCTTCGCCTTCATGACTACGTAATTCAATAATATAGTCGAAATCATCAAGCTTATATTCTGTTGTTTGAACGAATATATCTGGATGTTCTACAACCTTTATTGAAGGCAGTTGCATAATTTCTCGTATTAATTGCCAATGCTTATCATTCGCTCGTCTAGTAGATAGTATGCCGTCAATAATGTAAATATTATCAACGTTATACTCGCCTTCAATTAGTTTATTTCTAATTGTTTGTTTAAGCATCGTGCTAGATACAAATAACCAACGTTTATTGGCGCAAACGCTAGCAGCTACAACTGACTCTGTTTTCCCAACTCTTGGCATACCACGAATCCCAATTAGTTTATGTCCCTCTTGCTTATATAATTCGGCCATGAAATCGACTAATAATCCAAGCTCATCACGAACAAATCGAACCGTTTTACGATCATCAGCATCCGTATGAATGTATTTCCCGTGCCTGACAGCCATTTTATCTTTTAGTTTTGGTTTACGTATTTTTCTTAATTCAATTGTATCCATCGTTTGTAATATTGATTTAAGGCGCATAATATTTTCATCATATTTCGAAAGGAGAAGCATCCCTCTTCTAGAATTCTCAACGCCATTAATGGTAATTATATTAATTGAAAGCATCCCTAATAATGAAGAAATATCCCCTAGTAGTCCAGGGCGATTAATAAGAATTTCATATTCCAGGTACCATTCCTTCGTCATAATATTCTCCTTCATACTACATACTCATATAATGGTAACGAATCTATTCGATAATTGCAATATTTAGTTCTATCATAATGCATAATTCACTTGTTGGAAAGGAATTAGACTAATATTTTTATAGGCAGCATTTACTTAAACAGGTGATGAATAACATAGATATAGTTTTGCTGGTGTAAAATGCGAACTAGTATATTATTCTACGGGCACTCGGACTGATCGCTCCAGAATACACTACGCGCACCTTAGGGGAGCTGGTGAGCCTCTTTGTGCTGACGCACTGCAGAGTCTCACCTAGGCTCTTCTTCCCGCAGGAGTCTCCGTGTATTTCTTCCGCTGGAATTGTGCGGTTATTATTTTTTATCATTTACTTAATAAGATGTGTCGGCATTATCTCTCTTAACGACGTTGATTTTAGCGAAGGACAGGAGACTCCTGCAGAAACAGCTCGAGCTTGCGGAAAGCGACTGTCCTGAGCGGAAATCAACTTTGCCCCTGATTAATTCTCATTTTATCGAAACAACGACATGACTAATATGAATAATATCATCATGAAAACGAAGGCATAGCCAGGGCTGCCTTCGTAATTATTTACTATGATTATCTATATGTTCACCAAGCACCTGTTACTCGTATGATTTCACCTTGAATATAGCTTGATCTGTCATCTAATAAAAAGGAAACAACATGGGAGATTTCATCTGGTTTTCCTGCCCGATTCATTGGGATGTCAGAGATTAATATTTCTTTCTCCTCTTCAGATAGATGATGATTCATTTTAGTTTCAATAAAGCCGGGACTAATTCCATTGACAGATATTCCACTTGGGGCAACTTCTTTTGCTAATGCTTTGACAAAGCTGTTTTGTGCCCCCTTTACCGTGGAATAAATTACTTCATAGCTTGCTCCAACTTCACCCCAGATGGAGCTAATCAAGATGATTTTCCCATACTTCTTGTGGAGCATACTAGGTAATAATGCTTTGGTAATCAACCATGGTGCTTTTACATGTAATGTTAGCATTTCATCCATTATCATTTTTGACGTTTCGTGAAAAACGCCATACTGTGCTCGCCCACTTGCAAATACAATCATATCTACTGAAAACACAAGTTTTGATAAAAACTTTTCTATCTCTAACTCATTGCTTAGATCCGCTTGTATTGCAGTGAGAATCGAATTATTATTAAGTTGCTTTCTTAATTCACTTATTCTCTCTTCATTTTGGTTATAATGCAGGATTAATTGGTGTCCATCCTCAGCAAGCCGTTTTGCGATGCTGATTCCAATTTCACCACTTGCACCGATAACAAGTACATTTTTCCCCATAATATCCCCTTACTTTGCAGTTATCGTACAGACTGCGAGTCGATCTTCTTCAACCCAATTTCGAATAAAATCATTCACCTCATCAAGGCTTAACGCTTGTACTGCGGGAATGATATCAAAGAAATCAATACCCATTGTATGATAATGGATATATTTATTGGCAATGAATTCAAGTGAATTCATTGACCGAAGTAATTGTCCAATTTTTTTCTTCTTCATTCTTGCAAATTCTTCCGTTGTTAATGACTTTTTATTCGTTGACAGTAATAATTCTTTTATTTTTCCAGCAAATTTTTCAGGTTGATCAGTATTCGTACCAATCAATGTATAGCCAAAGTTCTTTTCTAACGTAGTTTCAAAATAAAAACTAGTATCAATTAACCCTGCTTGATACAATTCTTGATAGAAAGCTGACCCTTTCGAAAAGTAATGATCGACAACCATACTCTGCAACAAATCTCTTTGCAGAAAAGCTTCACTGCTTAACGCTGTAGTTGATTCCTTAATACCAATGGTACATTTAGGTATTGACACAGGCATAATCAATTTATTTTCTTTCATCGCTACTTCCCTTGGTTCTTCAGGAAACTCTCTCTCAAGCTGTTCCATTTTTTTAAATGTCTTTTCCGCTTGGTTGGATTTAATAAGCCCCATCATCTTTTCGGCATCAAAGTTACCAGCTATAAACAATGTCATATTTTCCGGATGGTAGAATGTGTTGTAGCATGTATACAAATCATCCTTCGTAATATCGGTAATTGATTCGATTGTTCCAGCGATATCGATGTTTACTGGATGGTTCTTAAACATACTTTTGATTGTTCCCATAAACGACTGCCAATCTGCTTGATCATCGTACATTGTAATTTCCTGACCGATAATCCCTTTTTCTTTCTCAACAGAGCTTTCTGAAAAGTATGGGTCTTGAACAAAGTTAATTAAGGTTTGAACATTTTCTTCTATATTGCTTGTTGCTGAAAATAAGTAAGCTGTTTTCGTGAACGATGTATATGCATTCGCAGAAGCTCCTTGTTTGCCAAAATCAGCAAAAACATCACGATCTTCTTTTTCAAATAATTTATGTTCTAAAAAATGGGCAACACCTTCTGGAACTGTAATCATCTCTTGCTCACCAATAGGAACGAACCGCTGATCGATTGAGCCATAGTCCGTAGAAAAAATCCCATAGGTTTTTGCCATTTCTGTTTTAGGTAATAAGTATACGGTTAATCCATTATCAAGTTTCTCTGAAAAAATCGTTTCAGCAACATCTTGATGTACTGCTTTATTCATTAGTTTGTCCCCCTTCATTAGTTAGAAGATAAACGGTGTCCTCTTCAATTATATTTGCAAGCTTCGTCACTTGCTCCTTTGTTACTTGCTTGATATTAGCAATCAACTGCTCTGGAGTAATTATTCTATCACCGATTACTTGCTGATATAATAACTCGATCAATCCTTGCGAATGATCCATCGTTTCGAGTAATTGATTAATAATTAAATCCTTTGTTTCCTGTAAATCCGTTTCAGTGAAATCCCCTTTTTTCATTGCTTCCATTTGTTGCTGGATTATATCCTTCGCCTTCTCATAATCCTTTGGAGCAATCCCGCTGAAGACAAATAGCAGACCTTTGTGGCTTTCGATTCGAGAAGATGCATAGTATGCAAGACTATTTTTCTCCCTTACATTAATAAATAACTTCGAATTCGGAAATCCACCAAATATCCCATTAAATACTTGTAATGCAGCATAATCTTCATCTTTGAATGTCGTATTGGTTCGATAACCAATATGTAATTTCGCTTGCTGAATATCTTCTGATTCGATAACTTCTTTTGGTTGGATATCCTTCTTGGAATCATTGCTTTGATTTATGTCTCGAACTTGATTTTTCTTTCGCTCGAACATTGATGCGATTCTACTGCTCATCTCATCCTCATCAAAATCCCCTAAGACGTAAATATCCAGACTATCCTCTATTATTAATGTCTGATAATATTCATAGAGATTTGCAGCAGTTATCTCCTGTAAATCTTCTTCATACCCATGCACATGAAGCTGGTATGCTTCACCCTCACACATCGCATCAATTAATCTCATATTTGCATAGTTCATCTTATCGTCTTTAACCGCTTGGATTCGACTTTTCAGTGTATTCTTTTCACGATTTACAATCTTCTCATCGAAGGAATTTTCAGACACGTTCGGATCCAATAATAACTCACTGAATAAACGGATTCCTTCATCAATAATCGCTGTCTGTCCCGGAATAAATTTAGGGTTTGCAAGCTCCAACCGGACACTAATAATATGATTGTCTCCTTTTTTCGCTCCATCGACTGAGAGGACTGCACCATATAAATCGTCTAATTTTAATTGCAGCTCTTGCTTGTTGGGATAACGTTTAGATCCTTGATTTAAGATATATGGAAGTAATGCTCGTTTTGTAATCGTCTCTCGATCCAAAGGAGCTCTTAATTTCGCAACAATATTAAGTGTTTTATATTTTTTACTTTGGACAAAATGTAACTGTAATCCATTTTCACTTCTTCGTCTTTCTTCTATATGTAACATGCTATTTCCTCCAAGCATTCATTTATATTCCTATTCTGCACAAATTTACCAACTGTCATCCATTATACGGTAAAAAAAACAGACCTGCCAAGTTTTACTTGGCAGATCTTAGACCAATCTATCGATTTCCTTTAATATATGGAATTCCACTTGCTTTAGGTGCTTCAGCGCGACCAATAAATCCTGCTAGCGCTAGTATTGTTAATACGTACGGAGCAATTAATAGGTATACTTGCGGAACATCTGCAAGTAATGGTACTCCTGCACCAACTACACTTAGACTTTGTGCTAATCCGAAGAATAATGCTGCTCCCATTGCACCTAATGGATGCCATTTACCAAAGATAACTGCAGCCAATGCCATAAACCCTTGTCCAACAATTGTTGAATGAGAGAAGTTAGATACAATTGTCAGTGCAAATACTGAACCACCTAACCCTCCCAGTGCACCTGAAAGAATTACACCAATATAGCGCATTTTATAAACGTTAATTCCATTGGTATCTGCTGCCATTGGATGCTCTCCAACTGCTCTAAGACGTAGACCAAATGAAGTCTTATAAAGAACATACCAAGCAATAAATGCAACGATAATTGCTAGATAGGAAGTTACATATACACCTTGGAAAAAGATTGGACCAATGATTGGAATCTCTGAAAGTAACGGAATATCTGTTGTATAGAATGGTTGCTGAACCATATCGGTTTGCCCTTTTCCATACCATAATTTCGTTAAATATACTCCTAGTCCTAGAGCTAGCATATTTATCGCGACACCACTAATCGTTTGATCCGACCGGAATGAAATTGATGCAACAGCATGAACTATCGAGAAGATTGCACCAACTGCTGTTGCGACAATTATCGATACCCAGGGAGTCCACGCCCCTAATACATCTGCAAACGTTAAGTTAAATACGATTCCAACAAAGGCACCCATAACCATTAATCCTTCTAGACCAATGTTGATAACACCTGATCTTTCACTAAATACTCCACCAAGTGCAGTAAATATTAGAGGAGCGGAATAAAATAATGCTGTAGGTACGATTGATTGCAAAATATCAAACATTTATTTCTCCCCCTTTTTAAAACGAAGTAATGCCCAACGAATAATATAACTCGATGCAACAAAGAAAATAATTAAGGCAATAATAATATCGACCAATTCTGTAGGCACACCTGCACCTGTTGGCATTTCACCAGCGCCTTCTTTTAATGCTCCAAACAAGAACGCAGCAAACACAACTCCGAACGGATTATTCGCACCTAGTAATGCAACTGCAATACCATCAAAACCGATATTAATATTTCCAGACATTACGGATATGGTACCATATGTACCTAAACCTTCCATTGCACCTGCTAAGCCTGCAAATGCTCCAGCAATAACCATTGTCAGTACAATATTCTTACTAACGTTCATACCAGCATACTTAGAGGCATGTTGGTTATAGCCAACTGCTTTCAGTTCATATCCTAATGTTGTTCTTTCAATAATAAACCACATAATAACAGCTGCGAATAATGCAATTAGGATTCCATAGTGCATCCTCGAATAAAAGGTTATACTTTGCAGCCAAGGAGATGCGAGTGATGCAGTAGCAGCGATTGGTTCTGTAGTAGTACCACCATCCGTTAATACCTTACGTATAATTTCATTCGCACTGAATAGCGCAATATAATTCATCATAATCGTAACAATAACCTCATGTACGCCTAGCTTTGCTTTTAAAATCCCTGGAACAAATGCCCATAGTGCACCAGCAGTGACAGAAGCTAGGATAGCTAATGGCAAATGGATAATCATTGGTGCATCAACAGCAAGTCCTACCCATATCGCTGCAAGCCAGCCGACAATTACTTGCCCTTCAGCACCGATGTTAAATAGACCAGACCTGAATGCAAAAGCAATTGAAAGACCCGTCAATATATACGGTGTCGTGCGTCTTATTGTTTCCCCTATCGTGTAAGCATCGCCAAAAGCACCATTCCATAGGGCAATATAACCTGTAATCGGATTATAACCTGAGACAAGCATGATAATTGCCCCTGCGCTCAAACCTAGTAATACGGATATAATTGGAATTAACATTGTAAATAACCGTTTATTATTTGCCATTTGCTTCACCTATCCCACTAACCTTACTGCCTGCCATTAACATACCTAGCTCTTGCTCATTTGTTTCCTCAGGCTTTACAATAGCAACAATTTTACCGTCAAACATGACAGCAATTCGATCGCTCACATTCAGAATTTCATCCAATTCAAACGAAACAAGCAGAACTGCTTTTCCTTTGTCGCGTTCTTCAATCAATTTTTTATGAATAAATTCAATTGCTCCTACGTCTAGCCCTCTTGTTGGTTGTGCTGCAATTAATAGATCTGGTGAGCGGTCTACTTCACGACCGATAATTGCTTTCTGTTGATTTCCACCAGATAATGCTCGAGCTTTTGTATAAACACTCGGTGTTCGTACATCATACTCTTTAATTAATTGTTCAGCCTTATTATATATTTCTTTATAATTTAATATTTTCACTTTGGAATAAGGCTTTTTATAATATGTTTGTAATACAATATTTTCACCAATTGAATAATCCAGCACAAGACCAAATCGATGTCTATCCTCTGGAATATGTCCAACACCACTTTCTGTTATCTTTCTTGGTGATAGATTGGTAATATTTTTATTTTTTAATTTGATAGAACCAGATTTTGCTTTTCTCAAACCTGTAATTGCTTCAATCAATTCGGATTGTCCATTTCCGTCCACACCTGCAATCCCAACAATTTCTCCTGAGCGAATATTAAGATCTAACCCTTTAACAAGATCTATCTTACGAGAATCCTTTACATATAAATTCTCTATTTCAAGAACATTCTCTTTTGGCTCAGCAGCTTTCTTCTCTGTTTTAAAGTTAACCTCTCTACCTACCATTAAAGAAGCAAGTTCGATTGGATTTGTCTCCGCTACATTAACAGTTCCAATTCCTTTTCCTTTTCGAATAATTGTGCATGTATCACACACTTCCATTATTTCTTTTAATTTATGCGTGATTAGAATAATTGATTTTCCTTCTCTTGTTAGGGACTTTAATATCTCTACTAACTCTTTAATTTCCTGTGGTGTTAAAACTGCTGTCGGTTCATCAAAAATAAGTACTTCTGCCCCACGATAGAGTGTTTTAAGAATCTCAACTCGCTGCTGCATCCCAACAGAAATTTCACTTATTTTTGCATCTGGATCTACTCGTAATCCATAACGGTCAGAAAGCTCCTGAATTTCTTTTCTAGCTTTATTAATATCAATCGCACCCGTTTTTTTTCTAGGTTCCTTTCCTAGAACAATATTTTGCGTAACGGTGAACGGTTCTACTAACATAAAGTGTTGATGTACCATGCCAATCCCTAGTTCATTCGCTTTATTCGGGCTCGTAATATTTTTCTTTGTGCCATTAACACGAATTTCACCCTTTTCAGGCTGGTATAAACCGAATAACACGTTCATTAGTGTCGATTTCCCCGCTCCATTTTCACCCAATAAAGCATGAATTTCACCTTTTCTTAATTGGATTGTAATGTCATCATTTGCAACAATACCAGGGAATTCTTTACGGATGTTTAACATTTCAATCACGTACTCCACTAAGTTCACCTCTATTAAAATATGAATATTTTAAGTAGGTAAGAAAGTATAAACACTTTCTCACTACATAATTGCAACTAAGGCTGTCATCTAAAAGCTTGTTTAACCTTAGTTTCTAATGATTTTTCTAGTAAAATCATTAAAGAAAAAAGGCTAATCAATGTAGCTCCTCTTTATTTAATGATCTTAGGAATAATAGCAATCATGATAGAAGAAGGCTTTTGTTAAGCCTTCTTCCGTTAATTAATTAAAGTGATTCTTCAAATGCTTTTAATTCTTCACGATTTGTGGGAACTTCTACTTCACCGTTAAGAATTTTTTCTTGCCATTCATCAACAGCTTTAATAATATCTTCCGTCATAGCTTCTTCATTAGTTGTAGTAACAGCAATTCCATCTTCTTCAATACCGAATTCCAACTTCTCTCCACCAGGGAATTCGCCATTTTTTCCTAGGTTAGCAATTTCTTTTACTGCAACATCTACACGTTTAACCATAGATGTTAAAGTTACATTATGCTCACCAATTTGACCTTCTTCATGCTGATCACGGTCAACACCGATTACCCATACTTGACGTTCAGGATCATTCTGCTTGATGTCTTTCGCTTGGTTAAATACCCCGTTACCGGTACCGCCGGCAGCGTGATAGATAACATCAATTCCATTATCATACATGTTTGATGCAATCAATTTCCCTTTAGCCGCATCACTAAAATGTTCTGCATATTGTACATCGACCAAAATATCAGGATTAACAGATTTAGCACCAGCAGTAAAACCTGCTTCAAACTTTTGGATTAGTGGAGAATCAATTCCACCAACAAAACCTAATTTTCCAGTTTCTGATTTAAGAGCTGCGGCAACTCCTACTAAGAATGAACCTTGATGTTCTGCAAATCCAAGACTTGCAGCATTTGGTGCGTCAACAGTTTCATCGACGATTGCAAAATTTGAATCTGGGAACTGTAAAGCTGCTTTTTGAATATCCTCTTTTAGCAGGAATCCTGTAGCAAGAATTACATCATACTCATCACGAACTAAACGTGTAATGTTTGGCATAAAGTCTGCTTGTCCATTAGATTGCGCAAAATCAATACCGTTACCTTTTGTCAATCCATTTTCTTCACCAAATTCTTGCAATCCTTCCCAAGCTGATTGGTTAAACGACTTGTCGTCAACTCCACCTTGGTCTGTTACCATTGCAATACTGAAATCTGTTACTTCACCTTCACTGCCACTTGTATTTTCTTTAGTTTCCGTATCTTTGTCACTTGAACTGCTACCACATGCAGCTAAGAATATTCCTAGACCTAAAATCAAAGCGAACAATAAGGCAATTTTGCTATTTTTCATTGTAAATTAACCCCCGATAATATTTTTTTCTAGCATACTATTTACTTGGACTACATCATTTCAAATATTTTAGCACTCACCTCCCTAAAAGTAATTGTAAACTAGTAGAATATTCCGAATAGAATGTCATTAAAAACCGTAGAAAAAGTAGATTATCACTCTGAGATCTCTAGGTAGAAATTTCTGAATATTCTAAAAAATAATTCAAAAAACTTCATAGGTCACTTCTATGATTTATGCATCGTATACTCAAGAAATGACAAAACATGGTATTAAAAAAGCCTATTCAACTTCCTCAAATGATGAGAGAAGATGAATAAGCTCCACTAAACCAGATCATTGTAGTTCACAATGATTCATCTTTCTCATAGTCTAGCATTTACGGTGCTAGGTAGAAACTTCTAAGCCATATCCTTAGTAAATATATGAGATATTATTTGTATCTTTTTTCCTAGATAAGCATAACAAACATACTATGAAACTGTCAATAAAAAATCGAACGTTTTCTACTTAATTTTGGTTAATATACGGATTTTGATTAATTGAAAATTGATATTATTTAAATACGGATAATTCTTTAGAAGATTGAAACGTTATCCGTCATGTTTTTGATAAGAAAGCTATTATATTTCTAGCCTGCTATACTAAGGCACTTAAGTTAGTAAAATATGCACTTTAAGATGTTATTTCTTCGCTCAGTTGTGAGACTAATACCGTCCTAGGCTTGCTACCTTCGTATGGTCCAACGACGCCTCTAGCTTCCATTGCGTCAATTAATCGGGCAGCCCGGTTATAGCCAACTCTGAATCGGCGCTGAAGCATCGATACACTCGCACTTTGCATTTCCGTGACAAGTCTGACCGCATCATCATATAATTCATCTTCTACTTCTTCAACCGTATCCTCAGTGTCGTCAGGAATCATATCTTCTTGATAGGATGCTTTTTGTTGGTCAATACAGTGATCTACTACTCTTTCTACCTCTTCATCAGTTAAGAATGCACCTTGAATTCTTGTTGGTTTCGATTGACCAACAGGAAGGAATAGCATATCTCCTCTACCTAAGAGTTTTTCTGCTCCCCCTGAATCTAAAATCGTCCGAGAGTCTGTTTGTGATGATACACTAAAGGCAATACGGGATGGAATATTCGCCTTTATTACACCTGTAATAACATCTACAGATGGTCTTTGCGTAGCAATAATTAAATGAATTCCTGCTGCCCTTGCCATTTGTGCAAGTCTTGTAATTGAATCTTCGACATCGCTAGAAGCAACCATCATTAGATCCGCTAATTCATCAACAATAACTACAATATATGGTAAATTCGGCTGAATTTCTTCTGCAGTTAAATTATGTTTACGAATATATTCATTGTAGCCCTCAATATTACGAGTGCCAGTATCTGAAAATAAATCGTATCTTCTTTCCATCTCTGAAACAACTTTTTTCAGTGCGCGAGAAGCCTTCTTCGGATCGGTTACTACAGGAGCAAGTAAATGTGGAATGCCATTATATACATTTAATTCTACTTTTTTCGGATCAATCATCATCATTTTCACTTCATGCGGCTTTGCTCTCATCAGTATGGTTGTAATGATTCCATTAACACATACACTTTTCCCACTACCGGTGGAACCAGCAATTAGCAGATGTGGCATTTTATTTAGCTCTGCAGATACTGCGTCGCCAGAAATGTCTCGTCCAAGCGCTACTAATAGTTTAGAAGCTTTATTATTCCATGTACTGTCAAATACCTCTCGGAGCGATACCATAGAAATCTCTTTATTCGGCACTTCAATTCCAACTGCTGACTTACCTGGAATTGGAGCTTCTATTCTTAAATCCTTTGCAGCAAGCGCAAGTGCTAAGTCATCATGCAGCCCAACAATTTTACTAACCTTTACCCCTGCTTCAGGCGAAACTTCATATTTTGTAACAGCTGGACCGACATGCACTTTAGTAATCCTTGCTTTAACAGCAAAACTCTTGAAGGTACGCTCCAGCTTTCTAACCGTTGCTTGTACTTCAGACTTTTCTTGATGCTGACCACTTGGAAGTGGCTCCTCTAATAGATCAACAGATGGCAAAATATAATCGAAATTCTCTGTCTCTGCCATATGCATCGGCGGATCACTTTCGAGCTCCGGTTCAGGTTTCTGTTCTGCCTCGTCTATCTTTATCTCGTCTGCCATTGGTGTTGAATAAGCAACCTCTGGAAAATCATCCATTATCGGCTCTTCATCTGTATTCTTATCGTTCATAATCTCAGATTGAAGTATCCTTTCTTCTCTCTGGTTCTTCTTGTCCATTCTTCTCGTTTTCCATTTTTCATAGAAACTAAAAGTAGATTCCTTTGCATTTTTAAAGATCTTACCGAATAACTCACTGATTGATAGATTTGTAATAAAGATTAATCCTATCAACATTGAAAAAACAGCGACAATCTTTGCTCCTGCCAACGAAAATAAATAATTACAGAATGCAAAAATGATTGCCGCAATCATCCCTCCACCGGTTTGCATGGAAGTTCCCTGTCCATTTAAGAATTGAAAGAAATTATCCCAAGTCGTTCCGATAATTGAAACCTCTCCAGGGAAAATTAGCAATCTTTCAAATGCTTGAATATGGGTTATAAGCAGAATACCTGCTAATAGAAAATAAAATCCAACCATCTTTTTTGTTAAGAAGTTAGGATATTTTCTCCTTACAAGTAAGCTGACCCCCGTAATTAATAAAACTACCGACGCTATAAAATACCAAATTCCTAAAAAGAAGCGAAATAAATGCTCAAGTCCACCTGGAATTGCACCATCACTAATCGCACTTGCACCACTACCAAATATAGCCAAAAAGATAAATAATAACCCCAGCAATTCATATTTTAATAGTTTTGATTGCTTACTATTTCTTCGTTTTCTCCGTTTCTTTGCCATTTCTACCACCTCTATCTTACTTCTATCCAACTATCCTTAATCACTTAAATAGTAAACCCTTACCAATACCATGGCAAGGGTCTGTCCTATTTTTACAGTCGAACCTATTATAACATATTTTGGTTATTTTATTATCGTCCCAGGAGCGTAATTATCATTTAAGAAATCTTGGGGATCTGTTGATAAAAGCTGGATCATTTGGTATGATCCATCAGTATTTTTATCGACCGCGATCAGTTTTCCCTCATATTCTATATATGTTCGATTTTCAAATGTATTGGATATATCTGGGTAGATGTCTGTAATCGCTAAAGGTGTATAAAGTATCATTGTATCACCTGGTTTTCTATATTCGTACCATTAATCAATTCATTTAATTTCTGCATTGCTTCTTTTACTCCACCAACTTCATCGATTAATCCACATTCAACTGCTTCAATGCCGATTACATTTGTACCAATATCTCTAGTTAAATTCCCTTTGGCGAACATTAAATCCTTGAATTTTTCTTCTTTCACTTTTGAATGGTTAATTACAAATCGAACGACCCTTTCTTGCATTTTGTCCAAGTATTCAAAAGTCTGTGGCACGCCAATCACGAGTCCTGTTAAACGCACTGGATGAATTGTCATTGTTGCAGTTGGAACAATAAAGGAATAATTTGTTGCCACCGCTATTGGGACACCAATCGAATGCCCACCACCTAATACAATTGAAACAGTTGGTTTAGAAATTGAGGCAATCATTTCAGAAAGTGCCAGTCCTGCTTCAACATCTCCACCTACTGTATTTAACAGGATGATCAATCCTTCAATTTTAGGATTTTGTTCAATGGCGATTAATTGTGGGAGCAGATGTTCATACTTCGTTGTTTTATTTTGTGGAGGTAATTGCATATGACCTTCTACTTGACCAATAATTGATAAAACATGAATATTGGAATCAGGCGCTTGTGGGACCGTTGTTTGCCCTAATGCTTGTATTTTCTGTACTAAAGAGGATCCGTTTGCCTGTTCATCTTTTTTCTCTAAATCCTTATCCATATTTACGCACACTCCTTTTGATTATATAGGCTTAGTATTAGCGTAATTAATTGGATACATGCGAACAAAAAAATATCGGCCTCATAAGCCGATATTTTTAATGAATTAATAGCGATTTTAATTTTGCTTTCTCATTTTCAGTCAGGTCTACTAACGGTAAACGAACACTACCAACAGCAATACCGTTCATTTCTAATGCAGCCTTAACTGGCGTTGGTGACGGTGAATTAAATAATCCATTCATAACTGGAACTAATGTACGATGCAATGTTCCAGATTCTTTTACTTTACCTTGAAAAAATAAATCAATCATTTCTTTCATTTCATTTCCGATGATATGGGAAGATACAGAAACTATGCCATTTGCACCTATTGCGAGCATTGGTAATGTCATACTATCATTCCCACTATACACACTAAAGTTATCATCTGTGTTTTCAATAATAGTCGCTACTTGGTCGAGATCTAATCCGGCTTCTTTTAATGATACAATATTCTCGATTTTGCTTAGCTGGATCACGGTTCCTGCATCCATATTGATGACAGATCGACCTGGGATATTATAAAGCATGATTGGTAATGTCGTCTCATTGGCAATTGTTTTAAAATGCTCATATAAACCACGTTGATTTGGTTTGTTGTAATAAGGAGTAACGAGTAATATACCGTCAACTCCACATGCGGAAGCCTCTTTAGTTAGAGCAATAGAAGCTTGAGTACTATTCCCACCTGTTCCAGCAATTACAGGAACACGATTTCCCACTACTTTTACAACATGATTAAATAATTGAACCTTTTCTTCGTGTGTCAAAGTAGGAGATTCCCCTGTTGTCCCCGCTACAATCAATCCCTCAGTTCCATTATCAAGGAGATATTCAATCAGCTTCGTTGTTTGTTCAAAATCAACTTGATTATTTGGAGCAAATGGAGTAACCATAGCTGTTAAAAGCCTGCCAAAATTCATGAGATATCCAACCTTTCATATTTATTGGCTTACCTACCTCACAATTTAAAATTAGTGCGTGGTTAATAAGGAGGATAAATTTTAACTGAACTTTTTAAACATCCTCTCAACTAAGTTCAAACACTTCATGTAATGCATTCACCGCTCTATTTAAATCTTCCTTCACTACAAGCACCCAAATTGTCGTATAACTATCCGCAGATTGCAAAATTTCAATACCAGCGTCAGTTAGCGCTTGAACGATTTTTGAAATAACACCAGGTTGACCAGTCATACCTGCACCAACTGCAGATACCTTTGCACAGTTCTCCGTAATTTCAGGATGAAAACCTAATAATTCCAAAATAGAAACCGCTTGATTGGTAAGATAATCAGGGATCGTATAGATAACACTTGTTGGCGACATGTTGATAAAATCAACGGATATTCCTGCTTCAGCCATTGCTTTAAAAACTTCTGATTGTACCCTGTATGCCGCTTCCTTTGTTTGTACTTTAATTTGTGATATCGATGATATATGAGCGATACCAGTAATCAAGCGATCAGCAATTTCGATCTCATGACTGGTTGCTGAAGTGACGTAGGTTCCAGGTAAGTCTGTATATGTTGATCTTATACGCATCGGAATATTTGCCTGCATCGCAATTTCTACTGCTCTTGGGTGTACTACCTTTGCACCTTGATAAGCTAAATTACAAATCTCGGTATACGAAACAGACTCTAGATGCCTTGCATTTTCTACAAGCCTGGGGTCTGCTGTCATGACACCATTTACATCTGTAAATATTTCGATTTGCTCAGCAAATAACGCAGCTCCAAGGGCTGCCGCAGTGGTATCACTGCCACCACGACCAATTGTAGTAATTTCCCCTGATTCTGTTTGTCCTTGAAAACCTGCAACAACAACAACATCATGTTGCTGTAGCTCATGTAATATTCTTTTTGTTTCTACCTTTTTTATTCTTGCATAATTAAAATCCATTGTAGTAATGATTCCTGCTTGTGCACCAGTTAGTGCTGATGCTTTTATCTGGTGATTCATTAATTCACTTGTTAATACAACAGAAGAAATAATTTCACCGCATGACATTAACAAATCCAGCTCACGATTTGCGTTCTGATTTGCGGGGAAATCAACCAATCCGAGTAATGTATCTGTTGCATATGGGTCTGGTTTCCTCCCCAGTGCAGATACAACAACAACTAGCTTATATCCTTGTACTAATGCATCTTTGATGTGTTTGATAACATGTTGTCTGTTTTCCTTAGATTGCACGGAAGTACCACCATATTTATGAACTAGTAGCTGCATCGTAACACCTCTATCATTATTTCCTTATGGGGGATGTTTGAACAATTAGACTCATTTTGGATAATTTGTTGCTAAATGTAAATAAAGTGCAAACTAACTTTAAATGGGATTTGCTTCCTTGGCTGCCGCTCCAGAAGGACACGAAGCACAACTTAGTAGAGCTAGTGTGGCCTCACAAGTGATGAACAATTTTCTTCCTGAGTTGTAATGCCATCAAAGTTGGAAGATTTTTAAATGAAAATCTTCTTCACGACATTAGTTCAACTTACACTTGCATCAATGTTACAGCCAATTATTTTTAATTACCGATTGTGCAATTTGCACTGTGTTTAGTGCTGCGCCTTTAAGAAGATTATCTGACACAACCCATAGATGGAAACCATTTTCATTATCTAAATCTTTACGAACACGTCCGACAAATACTGCTTCTTTATTCGCAGCACTTAATGGCGTAGGATAAGTTTGTGTAGCCGGATCATCTTCCAATATTACGCCGTCTGCTGAATCTAATTCTTTCCAAAGGTCTTTAACCGTTACGCCAGCTTTTTCTACCTCAATATAGACACTTTCCGCATGTGATGTGAAAAACGGAAGACGTACACATGTAGCAGCAACAGATAAATTCTGATCATCCAATATTTTCTTTGTCTCATTAATCATTTTCATTTCTTCAAATGTATAGCCTTCTTCATCAAATAAGTCGATTTGTGGCAATGCATTGAATGCAATCGGATAGTGCTTTTCATCACCTTTTACCGGTAGAATATTTGCTTCTAATTCTTGGTTATTTAGATACTGTTTAGCCTGTTTCTGCAATTCAACTGTTGCTTGGGTGCCTGCTCCAGAAACAGCCTGATATGTTGATACGATGACACGTTTTAAACCAAATTGCTCTTTAATTGGTTTTAGCGCAGTTACCATTTGGATTGTTGAGCAATTTGGATTTGCGATAATTCCTTTATGGTCTTTAATTGCTTCTTTATTTACTTCAGGTACAACTAGCGGTACATCTTCTGCCATTCGGTATGCACTTGTATTATCGATTACAACTGCCCCGCGTTTTACTGCTTCTGGTGCAAGTTCTTTCGAAACTGAACCTCCAGCAGAAAATAGTGCGATGTCAATTCCTTCAAAGCTTTCTGGCGTCGCTTCCTCGATTGTCACATCTTTATTATTAAAAGATATGATTTTTCCTGCCGATCTCTTTGAAGATAATAGTTTAATTTCATTTATTGGAAATTCCTTCTCCGCCAATAATTTCAATATTTTTTGCCCAACGGCTCCTGTTGCTCCGACTACTGCTACATTATATGTTGTTTTTACTGTCATTTGTAAGATTCCTCCTGTAATGTATTTCTAATATTTTTACTATCTTATCACACTTTAGCGAATAAAAGGAATAATTACGGGTTGGAGTTGTTTACCTTCAAGCGCAGAATTTACAGCTGCTTCTAAATAATCCAAATCTGCTACTAATGAGTTAGGTTTTTTGAAAGGATTATCTTGACCAAATGGAATAAAGTAAACATGTTTGCTATTCATTAATCTCATCAAATTTACTCCATTTAATCCAAGTGCATCATTGGTTGTAATTCCTAAAATAATTGGCTTTTCATTACGTATCGTTGATTTGGCTGCCATCAAAACCGCATTATCGGTATGAGCATTCGCAAGCTTACTTAATGAATTACCTGTCAGCGGGGCAATGATCAAACAATCGAGTGGATAATCGGGACCAAGTGGTTCTGCATCTGGAATAGTCGAAATTACTTTTTTTCCAGTGATTGCTTCTATCTTTTCAATATGCTCTGCACCCTTACCAAATTTCGTATCCATAGTCATTACGGTGTGAGAAACAATAGGAATCACTTCGACCTGATCAGAAACAAGCTTTTCCATTATCTTAAATGCTTTGCTATACGTATGGTGAGATCCTGTCAAACCAAATCCAATTCGTTTACCAGCCAAGCTCATGATGTACTCCTTTCTTCCATCAAAATTTGTTTCACTACATCACCCAAGATCTTCCCCGCCGTTTTCGGTGCAACAATACTTGGTAAACTTCTTGCTAAGATTGCTTTTATTCCACGTTTTCGTGCATATTCAAAATCAGTACCACCCGGTTTTGAAGCAAGATCAATAATCACTGCACTTGTAGGCAGTTGTTGAATCGCCTTTTGGTCAACGACATGCGCTGGAATGGTATTTATTAATAAATCGCATTCTCTTGTAAAATCGGATAATTTTTCGAGCGGAAATGCCGTTAATCCCATCTCATTAATTCTTGCTAAATCCTTAATATTTCTAGCACTGACTGCCACTTTTGCACCAAGAGCTGAGAACTTATTCGCAACTGTGTTTCCAACTCTGCCAAAACCAGTGACAATGACACGCGAAGAATGAATTGTGTAATCCGTATTTTCAATGGCCATCATTATCGCACCCTCTGCTGTAGGGATGGAATTATAAATTGCCACATCATCACGATCCAATAATGGAATTAGTGAGATAGCAGCATTAGCAGAAATTGCATTTAAATAATCATTTGAGATTCCAGTAAAAACAATAGTCGATTCCTTAATCCTGTCAAACCATTCTTTCGTTAATTGGATCGTCTGATCGGAAAATATCGTCTCTACATATCCCTCTGAATCAGTTCCAGTAATTGGTAAAACTATCGCATCCAGTTTATCTAGCTCTAGCTCATTAAAGTCTACCTGTTTTAGCCCGATAAAACCTTGCTCCAACTTATCATAGCCAACTAGCATAATGATTGCATCCGGTAGCGTTTGTAATTGCCGAATTAATTCCAGGTACCTGGCATCGCCACCAATCACCGCAATTATTTGACTCATTATCTAATACCCTCCAAACCTAAAGTTCCTAAAATATCTTCTTAATAGCTTATGTCGAGAGCGCCCGAGAGTGATAAGGAGTTTTGAATAAAAAAGTAAAAGGCCAATATCACCGCTTTGTGATATTAGCCTAAGTCTTATTGGAACTGGGCTCAGCCAGTTTCTAAAGATTTTATAATAGAGGATGTTCAAAAAGTCCGGTAAAAATGACACATCGATGTTTCTAGTTGGCTTTCTTTTCCGTTCCTTGAAAAAGAAAACCCTTTTCCTGCGTGCAAGATCGTTTGCTCACGCTAAAACATTAAAGGAAATTCTACTAAAACCGTCCACGTCCTCTGGACAACGCAGAAGTCACCACATCCTGTGAAAGCCCGCTACTCAAAGCTACGCCGCCTCGAACTTTCGACGCACAGGACGTGCTAGTGTCGGTGTTGCATCAGGACGATGCGTTCTTAACCGACTCGGTCTTTTTATCCTCCTTTTGAACCCGCACTAAAATGTGTCTGTTTCTACCATAATCATATCTTCACCAATTTTTTTAATGGATTGCCAACGGATTTTCGTTTCATCTCCCTCTTTTTTTAATCCAAACCACTTATAATTTGGAATTATAAAAGCTTCGATTTGTCCCGTCTGCTCATTAATTTCTAAATCGGTTTGTCCTAATATCCCGAGTCGTGTACCTTCGTTTACATTGACAATCTCTTTGCCGCTGATATCCTTGAAACGCATCGCATTACCCCCATTTGTACTATGTAATACATATATATGCGAGTAAAGAGCAGCTATGTTAGATAGTCTTATTAATTCATTTTATCTGGTCCAATCAATGCCATGGAAGCCGGTTTATTAAAGGTGGAATCAATTACTTTTTGAATCGACTCATGACTAACTGCATCAATTTCACGTATCATTTCATCCAATGTACGATGCCGTTGTAATAATAATTCATTCCGGCCATTTCTATTCATTCGACTGCTTGTACTTTCTAGGCCTAACATTAGATTCCCTTTTAATTGCTCCTTACTATTATGTAATTCTTTATCCGTTACCCCTTTATCAATCAGGGTCTCTACAGTCTGCTTGATTGTATCCCGAAGTAGCGGTAATTGTTCTTTTCCAGTACCAGCATAGATCGTTAATAATCCATTATCTAAAAACGATGAATGATAAGAGAATACGGAATAGGCTAAACCTTGCTTCTCCCTGACATCCTGAAATAACCTTGAGCTCATACTACCGCCTAACACATTATTCATTATGACCAAGCTGTACGCATTTTCATCACCAACTGGGAGCCCGCTAAATCCGAAACATAAATGTGCTTGCTCTGTATCCTTAAATTGTTCAATATTATTCGCTAAGAAAGTTGGTTTCAAAATGGTCGATTGGCTGTTTTTCGACTGATAGGAACCGAAATAATTTTCAATATTATTTATAAAA
Organism: Oceanobacillus zhaokaii; assembly: GCF_003352005.1. Classification (GTDB taxonomy): domain Bacteria; phylum Bacillota; class Bacilli; order Bacillales; family Amphibacillaceae; genus Oceanobacillus; species Oceanobacillus zhaokaii. Next base: position 1,861,920 of record NZ_CP024848.1, on the reverse strand, counting down.
GATTTTTCAACATTTCCCGCAACAGAAATAACAACATTATCAGGTGTGTAACGGTCTTTAATGTAAGTGCGTAAATCATCTGGTTTAAAGGATTTCAATTGTTCCTCTGTACCTAAGATTGAATAACCTAATGGATGCTTTCCGAAAGACGCCCTTGCTAATAAGTCATGGACTATATCATCTGGTGTATCCTCATACATTTTAATTTCTTCAAATACTACTTTCTTTTCCCGTTCCATTTCATCTTCGTTGAAAGTAGAGTTAAAGAACATATCTGCCAAAATTTCTAATGCATGCTCCTTATGAGTATCCAATACTTTCGCATAGAAACAAGTATATTCTTTTGATGTGAACGCATTTATTTGTCCACCAATAGCATCAAATGCTTCCGCAATATCTTGAGCTGTTCTCGTCTTAGTACCTTTAAAAAGCATATGCTCAATAAAATGGGAAATACCATTATTTTGGTTATCCTCATTACGAGAACCTGTTAACACCCAAATACCAATGGTTACTGAACGTACAGCAGGTATTTTTTCCAATACAATTCTAACTCCGTTTTTACAATTATGTTTATCTATCAATACGGTTCCTCCTATAATTTGAATCAAGGCTTCACTATACCAGCTAACATCATTTCCATTATCTATCGTTACTTAATAGTTTATCAATAGTGCCAATTCGATATTCATTTTCTTTAATACTTTTAATCAATAAATCAAGTCCTTCAGCGATAACAGGGGTAGGATGCATTAAGATTGTTGCTCCCGGATGCAGCTTACTATTTACTCGATTCATCATAACAGATACAGATGGTTTCTTCCAATCAATGGTATCTACTGTCCATAGAATCGTTTCCATTTTTAGGTTATAAGCAGATTGTACTACCTGTTCATTAAAACTTCCACTTGGAGGTGCAAACCATTTTGGTGTTTTCTCTGTTATTGCACTTAGTATTTCATTAGTTTGTGCAATTTGTTCAACAATATCTTGGTTGGATATTCTTGCCATGTCAGGGTGGTTATATGCATGATTACCAATAATATGGCCTTGTTCATCAATCATTTTAACTAATTCAGAATTTTCCTTTGCCCACTTTCCTTCAATAAAAAACGTTGCCTTCACTTTATTCTCTTGCAGTGTTTTCAATATTGAAGGAATATGCTCAGTTCCCCAGGATACATTTATCATTAAAGCAACCATTTTCTTATCTGGATGTCCACGATAAATTGGTGAAGCTGGAAGGTCAGAAAGCGAGATTTCTGGTTCTATCTGCTTATAAACGAGTAAGGAGTCATCAAATATCCCTGCTCCTTTCATTTTTTCATAGGATTTATCAACATCAACCGCAAGTCCATTTCTTCCTGGTGTTTTTTTCCAGACGTCATCAATATAAGCGTTTTGCGGTTGTTCCTGATAGTTTGATTGTTTGTCTAAAATCTCTTGATACAAGGCATCTTCTTTTTTATTTTGTGAGAAGATCGGAACGTCTCGTATCTGAAATGGATTATATTGCGAATTGAATGTTAAAATGACTAGGATTGTAAAAATAAATAAATTAACATACTTACGATAGTGTTTCATCGTTTTATCCCTCCCATACATCTTTATGCATAGGATGGACAGGTTTATACCAATACAAATCATTTTCCAATGCTGTTTTCTTAAAGTCTACACTTTCTGGAAATTAATAGTAACGAGTAGATGTAAAGTGCGAAATAACTTAGAATATCAAATACTCTTGGGCCAGTCGCTCCGAAAATACACTTCGCTTTCCGCGGGGAACTAGTGAGCCTTCTTATGCTAGCGCGCTTCGAAGTCTAACCTAGGCTCTTCTTCCCGCAGGAGTCTACGTGTATTTTTTCCGCCGGAATTGTTCGTTAGCTACCTTTTTCCATCAGTTCAGGTGCAGCATTACACTCTCTTACGGCTGTTGATGATTGGATCGTAGGACAGGATACTCTTTCGGAAAAGCAACGACTAAAAATCCGTTGGAAGCTGTCTTCTTTCGATGGAGCAGACCACTTTTCCCGGGGAAAACCTACTGTTTCAAGAGCGAAAATTAATATCGCACCTATTTAGATTGCACTTTATATATTGCCACAAAAAAATGGGTATAAAAAAAGAAACTGATTCTCCAGCTTCCTTTTTCAAACTTTATATAAATTATTGATTTGCCTTCTCTTTTCGTTCTCTATCTTCAATTAAAACAGCCTTGCGAGATAGATTAATTCGTCCTTGACGATCAATTTCTTTTACTTTTACCATGATTTGATCGCCAATAGATACGGCGTCTTCAACTTTATTTGTTCTTTCTTCTGCTAATTCAGAGATATGAACGAGTCCGTCCTTACCTTTAAACAGCTCAACAAATGCTCCGAATTTTTCAATTCGTTTAACAGTACCTAGGTACATTTGCCCAACTTCTACTTCTCGAACAATGTCTTCAATAATCTTCTGTGCTTCTTTATTCATTGATGCGTTTGTTGAGGAGATAAAGACTTTACCATCCTGTTCGATATCAATCTTAACGCCTGTTTCATCAATGATTTTATTAATTTGCTTCCCGCCAGGTCCAATAACATCACGGATTTTATCTGGATTTATTTCCATTGTTAAGATTTTAGGTGCATACTCAGAAAGCTCAGATTTTGGTTGATTAATCGTAGCTAACATGGAATCTAAGATTTGCATACGACCTTTCTTAGCCTGTGCCAATGCTTCTGATAAAATCTCATTGGATAATCCTTCGATTTTAATATCCATTTGTAATGCAGTGACACCTTTTGCAGTTCCAGCAACTTTAAAGTCCATGTCACCAAGTGCGTCTTCCATACCTTGAATATCCGTTAAAATAGTATAATCATCGCCAGTTTTCACTAGGCCCATAGCAATTCCCGCAACTGGCGCTTTAATTGGCACACCTGCGTCCATCATAGCTAATGTACTAGCACAAATACTTGCTTGGGATGTAGATCCATTTGATTCTAGTACTTCCGAAACTAAACGAATCGTATATGGAAATTCCTTCTCAGATGGGATTACCTTTTCTAGTGCACGCTCACCTAATGCGCCATGCCCAATTTCACGACGGCCTGGCCCTCGAATAGGCCCTGTTTCCCCGACGCTGAATTGCGGGAAATTATAATGGTGCATAAATCGTTTTGTTTCTTCTAAATCAAGTCCATCTAAAATTTGCACATCACCTAATGCTCCAAGTGTACAAATACTAAGTGCTTGAGTTTGTCCACGTGTAAATAATCCAGAACCATGTGTTCTTGGTAGTAAATGTACTCGAGATGATAACGGGCGGATTTCGTCAATTTTTCTTCCATCTGGACGAATTTTCTCAACCGTAATTAATCGTCGTACTTCTTCTTTCACCATTTTATCTAAAATGGATTTAACTTCTTTGATATCTTCTTCGTCTTCAAATGAAGCTAGCACTTCTTCTCTCACAAGGTTTATCGCATCATCTCTTGCATGCTTCTCTTGAACTTGGATTGCTTCATGCAATTTAGCCTTTGCTTCTGCTTCCAATCGAGCAACCAGCGCTTCATTGAACTCAGATATCACTACTTCAAACTTATCTAAGCCAATTTGTTTTACAATTTCCTCTTGGAACTCAACAAGACGAACAATTTCCTTGTGACCGAAAAGGATTGCTTCTAGCATGATTTCTTCAGGTACTTCAAATGCACCCGCTTCAACCATATTAATCGCATCTTTCGTTCCTGCTACTGTTAATTCAATGTCGCTTTTCTCAGCTTGTTCAACAGTTGGATTAATGACAAATTCACCGTCAACTCTTCCAACATGTACCCCTGCAATCGGACCAGCGAATGGAATATCGGAAACACCTAATGCAATAGATGATCCAATCATTGCTGCAATTTCGGATGGACAATCTTGATCAGCACTCATGACCATACTAATTACTTGGACTTCATTTCTAAATCCATCTGGGAACAGTGGGCGAATTGGTCGATCAATCAATCGTGAATTAAGGATTGCCTTTTCACTTGGTCTACCCTCACGTTTGATGAAGCCTCCAGGAATTTTTCCTACTGCATATAAACGTTCTTCATAGTTAACTGTTAATGGAAAAAATGGTAAATCTTTTGGTTCTTTTGAAGCTGTTGCAACTGCAAGTACCGATGTATCTCCATAATGGACCATACAAGCACCATTTGCTTGCTTCGCTAATTCTCCAATTTCTACAGTAAATGTTTTTCCAGCAATTTCTGTAGAAAATACGTGTTTTTCTTCTGCCATTAGTTAAAGTGCTCCTTTCATTACCACGATATATTTTCCATTTTATATTTTAAATGAAAAAAAGTAAATTCGATTTTCTTTATCTTATGTATTATACCTTATAATAATAGAAAAAGCAGGATTTCTCCTGCTTTTTAAGATTATCGACGTAATCCAAGTCGTTTAATTAATTCGCGGTAACGTGTAACATCTTTATTACGAAGATAGTTAAGTAAATTACGACGTTTACCTACCATTTTCAATAAACCACGACGTGAATGGTGATCTTTTTTATGAACACGTAAATGTTCATTTAGAGTTGTGATTTCTTCAGTTAGTACAGCGATTTGTACTTCTGGAGAACCAGTATCTGTATCATGAACTTTGTATTCATTGATAATTTCATTCTTACGCTCTTGTGTAATAGCCATCTGGCTCACCTCCTATAATTTCTATATCCCCAGTTCCCTAGCAAGCGTCGGAGTTACGATTTGCCAAGCAACGGTTTTACGTAAATAAGCATAACCCTTTTTTTGATAAAATGCAAGAGAAAATGCAGTCACATGATAAAAAACAGTTTAGCACAGCTTTTTGACATTATTATAGTTATTCTGCACTTTAATTATCTGCCAAAATAAGCACGAATATTTTTCTCATCTAATGCTAATTGATCGATTAACTCCTCAGCATTTGCAAATTTCTCTTCATCACGGATGTATTTATGCCACTCAACGTATAACTCTTCACCATATAAATCATTATTGTAGTCAAATATATTAACTTCGACAGAAAGATCCTCGCGATCAGCAGTAAAGGTTGGGTTTGTTCCAATACTAGCCATGCCCTCGTAGGTTTCATTCTTGTATATTACTTTCACCGCATAAATTCCTTGCTTTGGAAGCAGTGCATCTGGATTAATCCTTAAGTTTGCGGTTGGATAGCCAAGATCTCTGCCGCGCTGATCGCCTCTAATTACGGTTCCATCTAGCTTAAATGGTCTTCCAAGTAACTGATTTGCTTCTTCCACACTTCCAGTCCGTAATAGCTCTCTAATTTTTGTTGAACTGACCTTCTCGTCATCCAATGTGTACCTGTTAATTGTCGTAACCGTAAATCTGTCTCTCGTATAGTCAGCTATATTATTCATGTTACCACTACCCTTATGACCAAATGTATAATCAAATCCAGCTACTAAATGTTTAATATTCAAGCCGATTATAAAATGATCGATAAATTCTTGGGGAGATAATTTAGATAGTTCTTGATTAAATTTAATGATATATAATCGATCGACATTTAATTGTTTTAGCATTTCCTTTTTTTCTTTTATCGGTGTAATGTATTTCACGTGTTGCGTGTCTTTTTTTAACACTACGGATGGATGAGGATGAAAGGAAATAACAGCACTCTCCATATTCTTCTCTTTAGCTTCATCAATTGCAGTTTGAATTACTTTCTGATGACCTTTATGTATACCATCAAAAAATCCAATTGCACTTATTGTATTCGGTAATTCATCCAGCACTAAGGCATGTGGGTATGTTAATTCAAATGTTCTCAAATTCTTTCACTTCTTTCTCACCCATTAAAAACACGAACGGGTTTAATTTCCTCCGGTTTATCAGGGTGGTTTTGGTAAATTGCTAATAAATGCTGCTGATGAACAACTAAGAATGGATCCGTTTCGATGGTGTGTTTTGGCGCCTTCAGTTTTTGCCCATTCATAACTTTGAATTTCGTCGCTTCATCAACATCCAACCGGTCCAAATGATCCACGCCATGAATGATTGGAACTAGCAATCTTTCTTGTTCATTATTTTCTGCAGCCTCTTCTATATTAGCAAATGTCACTGTATTTTTCTCGGAAAATGATCCGGTATTTGTCCGAACTAATCCTGACATATGTGCAGGATAACCTAATTTCTTACCAATATCAACACATAGAGTGCGGATATACGTACCCTTTGAACAAAGCACCTTAATTTTGAAACTATCTGTATTCGTTGATAACAACTGGATATCATAAATCGTTATTTCACGCTCTGGTCGCTCCACCGGTTCATTTGCCCTTGCATATTCATAAAGTTTTCGTCCGTTGACCTTAACAGCGGAATACATTGGCGGAATTTGTGTAATCGTTCCCATGAAAGATTGCAATACTTCCTTTATGCTATCTATGGTTGGGGGATTTGCTACTTTCTTTTCTTCAATTATTTTCCCCTGGGCATCTTCTGTTTCAGTTGCCTCTCCCAATTTAACTTCTGCGATATACGTTTTTTTCGTATCGGTTAAAAATGACACTATTTTTGTTGCTTCACCAATACAAATAGGCAATACACCTTCCACTTCAGGATCGAGGGTTCCAGTGTGACCAACTTTTCTTGTTTTAAACAGCCTTCTGCACTTCATCACACAATCATGTGATGTCATTCCTTTTGGCTTCCATAATGGCAAAATACCATTCATTTAATCAGCTCCAAAAAAATATATTCTGCATGGAAAAATCTGACCGGCTAAGTGAATAACCGAGTCAGATTAATATGATTATTTATTTAGATCACGTAAAATCGTATCAATACGATTTCCATATTCGAATGCTTCATCAAATTCAAATAAAAGTTCTGGTGTTTTGCGCAAACGAATTCGTCTGCCAATTTCTGTTCGGATAAACCCTTTTGCTTTCGCAAGTCCTGTAAGTGTTTCTTGCTTTTGTTTTTCATCGCCTAAAACAGAAATAAATATCTTTGCCTGCTGCAGGTCACCACTCACTTCAACATCCGTTACAGTTACGAATCCAACTCGCGGATCTTTTATCTTGCGGGTAATTATTTCACCTAGCTCTTTTTTCATTTGTTCTGCAATTCGATTTGCACGTAATTCAGACATTTTGCTTTCACCTCATCAAAAACCTAGTATCCTTTCCACTTGTTTTATCTAACAGGTAAAAGGAGATTTTATATGCGTTCTACAGTTGTAATAGTACGTTCTAATTCTGGAAATGAATCAATAACATGTAACGTTTTTTGAATTCTTTGTTCGGCATGAGATAAGTCTGTTGAAATCGTGACAATCCCAATTTTGGTCCGTTGCCAAAGGTCATGATAATCCAGTTCAGTTACAGACAGATTATAATCATTCCGCAACTTAGCTAATAACCTTTTGATAACAGAACGTTTTGCTTTAAGTGAATTTCCTTCATATAACTTACATTCAACTTCTGCAAATAAGATCATTTGCGTTCGATTTCTACCATTTTATATGCTTCAATTACATCGCCTTCTTTAACATCATTAAAGTTTGCAATCGTAATACCACATTCATAATTTTGTGCAACTTCCTTCACATCATCTTTGAAACGTCTTAACGTATCAATTTCACCTTCGAATAACACAATACCATCACGGATTAGACGAATACTTGAATCTCTTGTTATTTTACCATCCGTTACATAGCTTCCAGCAATTGTACCAACTTTAGAAACTTTAAATGTTTCACGAACTTCCGCTTGACCAATCACTTTCTCCTCAAATTCTGGGTCAAGCAAGCCTTTCATCGCTGATTCAATTTCTTCAATTGCACTGTAAATAACACGGTGCAGGCGAACATCAACCTTTTCAGATTCTGCTGCTTTTTTCGCATTAACATCTGGACGAACGTTAAAGCCGATAACAATCGCATTTGAAGCTGATGCTAGAATAATATCTGACTCCGTAATCGCTCCAACCCCTGCATGGATGATTTTAATATTAACGCCTTCCACATCAATTTTTTGAAGTGATGATGAAAGTGCTTCAGCAGAACCTTGTACATCTGCCTTAATGATAATATTTAATTCCTTCATTTCACCTAGTTTAATTTGCTCAAATAAATCATCTAGGCTAATTTTCGTTTGTTCATGACGATTTTCCATAATGTGTTTTTGCTGACGAGCTTCACCAATTTGACGAGCTTTCTTCTCATCTTTAAATACTAAGAATTGATCACCAGCTTGTGGTACATCATGTAATCCTGTAATTGCAACAGGAGTCGATGGACCAACACTTGTAACCCGTTCGCCAAGATCATTTACCATTGCACGAACACGGCCAAATGTATTACCGACGACGACAGAATCCCCAACATTTAAGGTACCGTTTTGTACAAGTAACGTTGCAACAGATCCTCTACCCTTATCAAGCTCTGCTTCAATAACAGTACCAAATCCATTTGCATTTGGATTTGCTTTTAATTCCTCAACTTCAGCTACAAGTAAAATCATTTCTAATAAATCATCAATACCTGTATGCTGTTTCGCGGATATCTTCACGAAAATCGTTTCTCCGCCCCAGTCTTCTGGTACAAGACCATGTTCAGTTAGCTCTTGCATTACTCGGTCAGGGTTGGCTGCTTCTTTATCCACTTTGTTCACAGCAACAATTATCGGTACTTCCGCTGCTTTCGCATGGTTAATTGCTTCAATTGTTTGTGGCATAACACCGTCATCAGCCGCTACAACAAGTATAGCAATATCTGTAACTTGTGCACCACGTGAGCGCATACTAGTAAATGCAGCATGTCCAGGCGTATCTAAGAAAGTTATTTTCTTATCGTTAACTTCTACTTGATAAGCACCAATATGCTGTGTAATTCCACCAGCTTCGCCTGCAGTTACCTTCGTGTTACGAATAGAGTCAAGTGTTGTCGTTTTACCATGGTCAACATGCCCCATAATTGTTACAACAGCAGGTCGTTCAACAAGATCTTCTGGTTTTTCTTCAACGATATATTTGTCAAAATTCGTATCTTCTATAATGATTTCTTTCTCTACTTCTACATTATAATCGTTACAAATTAGTTCGATTGTATCATCGTCTAAATCTTGATTTTTCGTTGCCATTACACCCATGAACATTAACTTTTTAATAATTTCCGCTTCTTTTTTATAAAGCTTACTAGCTAACCCACTTACTGTTAATGTATCACTGTACGTAATCTTTTTAGGCGTCTCAACAACAGTTGATTGTTTTGTTGAAGTTTGCTTATTACCTCTGCCTTTATTAAAGTGATTCGGACGTCTATTTTGATTTCTATTATTCTTTTGATGGCCACCAGATTTATTGTTTTGCGTTGTTGCATTAGCTTTCTTCTCTGGACGATTATCTTTCTTTTTCATTTGATTTGACCCGTTATTATTTGAATCATTTTTCACGGTTGTTTGTTGTACACTTTTTTCATTTTTCTTCGGCTGACTAACAAACTTCTTATCTAATTTTCCTTTAGTATCATCTGATATTGTTGACATATGATTCGAAACTTCCACATCCAATTCCTTTAAATAGTCAATTACATCTTTACTTGACGTATTATTTTGTTTTGCATATTCATATACACGCATTTTACTCATACGTTCACCCCCGAGATTAATTACCCAACAACGATCTTATTTTAGTTGCAAATCCAGCATCTAAAATACCAACTGCAACTCTTTGGGATTTCCCAATTGCGTTCGATAGTGCTTCCCGATCATCTACTATCACAACTGGCACATTATAAAAATTACATTTATCCATTAGCTTCTTCTTCGTTTGTGGACCGATATCACTTGCTAGCAGTACTAATTTCGCTCGTTGATTTTGAATATCTTTAATAATCAATTCTTCACCCAATGAGCATTTTCTAGCTCGATATGCAAGTCCAATTAAGTTTAAATAACTATTTTTCATTGACATTACCTGTGACAAGCATTCTTAATTCTTCATATATAGAAGCATCTACTTCCGCATTTAACTGCCGATTAAGTGCACTTGATTTCTCTGCTTTTGTAATAACATCCAAATCTCGAGATAAGTATGCACCACGGCCGTTTTTCTTGCCTGTAGGATCAACAAAGACTTCCCCTTCTTTGTTGCGCACGACACGAATAAGATCCTTCTTTGGCTTCATTTCATTCGTTATGATGCATTTTCGTTCTGGTGTCTTTCTCTGTTTTACCATACGTATCCCTCCTTATTCGAACAAGTCTTCTACTTCTTCTGAATACGTATCTTCTGCTTCAGTTAACAAACCTTCTTCTCTTGCTTCTGATTCACTTTTAATATCAATTTTCCAGCCTGTGAGCTTCGCAGCTAGTCTTGCGTTCTGGCCGCGTTTGCCAATCGCTAACGATAATTGATAATCTGGAACAATTACAGTAGTTGCTTTTTCTTCTTCATTCACGATGACATCGACTACTTTTGAAGGACTTAATGCATTCGAAACGTATACTTTTGGATCCTCTGACCATTCAACAATATCGATTTTTTCACCTTTTAATTCATCAACGATTGCTTGTACACGTTGTCCTCTTTGACCAACACAAGAACCGACCGGGTCAATTTCTGGATTTGCAGCATAAACGGAAAGTTTTGAACGATCGCCAGCTTCCCTTGCTACTGATTTAATTTCAACAACGCCATCAAAGATTTCTGGAACTTCCATTTCAAAAAGTCGTTTCAGGAGGCCTGGGTGAGATCTTGAGACATAGATTTGTGGTCCCTTACTTGTGTTCTCAACCTTTGTTACAAATACTTTTAATCGGTCGTGTATGTTATATTCCTCTGTTGGCATCTGTTCAGCTTCTGCTAATTTCGCTTCAATTTTCCCTAAATTCACATATACAAATCGTGGGTCTTCACGCTGAATAATTCCAGTCATTACATCTTCTTCACGATCAATATATTCAGAGAAGATTACGCCACGCTCTGCTTCCCGAACTCGTTGTGTTACAACCTGCTTAGCAGCTTGTGCAGCAATTCGCCCGAAGTCCTTTGGTGTTACCTCTAATTCAATCGTATCTTCTAATTCATAGTTGGGATCAAGTTTTCTAGCTTCATCTAAAGAAATTTCCAACTGTGAATCTTCTACTTCCTCAACAACCGTTTTTCTTGAATAAACACTCATTTTTCCGGTTGCTTCATTTAATTCTACTCTAACATTTGAGGCAGATTGGAAATTCTTCTTATATGCCGAGATTAATGCTGCTTCTAATGCTTCTAATAATACTTCTTTGTCAATACCTTTTTCACTTGATAAATTATCAATTGCATCAAACAACTGACTGCTCACTATCTTTTCCCCCTTAAAACGTGACAGCAATTCTTGCTTTTGCTATTTTGTCATATGGAATTTCTACTTGTTTCATTCGATTTTTAACTTTATATTCAATCGTTAATATATTATCTTCGAACTGCTTCAAAATTCCTTCATACTCTTTTTCATTGTCGATTGGCTCATATAGTTTTATAAACATGTTTTTTGATATATTATTGTTAAAGTCTTCTTTTGTTTTGAGTGGTCTTTCAACACCTGGTGATGAGACCTCTAAGAAATACGGTTCTTTTATTGGATCTGTTGCATCGAGCTTCTCACTGAGCGCTTCTGATACATCGCCACATTCGGTAATATCAATTCCGCCTGGCTTATCAATATATAGACGCAGAAACCAGTTTTTCCCTTCTTTGACATACTCAATATCCACCAATTCAAATTTCTTTTCTTCTAGAATTGGCAGAACTAATTCTTCAGTTGTTTTTATTACTTGAGAACTCAACTTTCATCCTCCTTTATTCAGTTGTAGTATTACATATATTATGGACTAATCCATGCTTCTTCATTTATCCCTTTAAAAATAAAATCCCTGCCTGAATTTGTGGCAAGGGAATTTTTTGTCAGTGTGGAATAGAACTATGAAGAAAGAGTGGGTTTTCACCCACTCTTTGACTGTCCGTATCATTACTTACCACAAAGTATTATAGCATATACATTGACCTGATGCAAGATTTACCAATTTAACGCTATACCATAAAGGTTGTTCTTACTTTTGATGGCGATTATACACTGGCCGAGCGCTCGGAAAATACACTTCACTTTCCACGGGGGCTGCTGAGCCTCCCGCAGGACAAGGTAAGCTTCAGCAGCGTTACATCGCAATCAGACAAATAGAACTTTATTTTCGAGGAGTCTTCGTATATTTCCTACGCTGGGATTGTGCTAGTGCATATTATTATCAAGATAAGATGGCATTCCTTCTATTATGGCTGTTTATTCACTTTGGTAAGTCGACTTCTACTGGCAGAGCAACCTGTGAGGGAGCTGAAGCTTTACTTCGGAAAGCGACTTCTCGCAACGGAAATCAACTTAGCTATTAAGACGCAAATAGATATCAATAGTAGTAATCTAAGTCAAGTTAGACTAAAAATTAAAACAAGGATAATTGATTCTTTTCTTCCATACCTTCTAGGCATCCGATGTTATCCAGGTACTCTAATACAGTTTTGGAAATTTTACTTCGTTCGCGCAAATCTTCTTTTGATAGGAATTCTCCTTCTTCACGTGCTTTAACAATATTTAGTGCAGCGTTTGTTCCTAAACCATCAACCGCATTAAATGGAGGGATTAAGCTGTCCCCATCAACTATAAATTCTGTTGCACTTGATTTGTATAAATCAACCTTCTTAAATGAAAGTCCACGTTCACACATTTCAAGCGAAAGTTCTAATACTGTTAATAAGTTTTTCTCTTTCGGCGAGGCTTCGTTTCCTTTTGCGGCAATACCTTGAATTTGTTTTCGTATTGCTTCTGAACCTTTATGCATCGTAATTAAATCAAAGTCATCTGCCCGTACGGTGAAATATGCAGCATAGAAGTAAATTGGATAATGTACTTTAAAGTACGCTATTCGGATTGCATTTAAAGCATATGCGGCAGCATGTGCTTTAGGAAACATGTACTTAATTTTTTTACAGGAATCGATATACCAATTAGGTACATTGTTTTTCCTCATTTCAACTATCCATTCATCCTGCAATCCTTTACCTTTACGAACGGATTCCATGATTTTAAACGCTAATGATGCCTCCAAACCTTTGTGGATAAGATATACCATTATATCATCACGACAACCGATAACTTCTGTTAATACACAGGTACCATCATTAATTAAATCTTGAGCATTTCCTAACCATACGTCTGTACCATGGGATAATCCAGAAATAATGAGAAGCTCAGCAAATGTGGATGGTTTTGTATCCTCCAGCATTTGTCTTACAAATTTTGTACCAAACTCAGGAAGTCCCAATGTACCTGTTTTACTATTAATTTGCTCCGATGTAACACCAAGTGCCTCTGTTCCAGAAAATAGCTTGAATACATCAGGGTCATCGGTCGGTATCGTTTTTGGATCAATGCCGCTTAAATCCTGAAGCATACGAATCACGGTCGGATCATCATGACCAAGAATATCCAGCTTCAATAAATTATCATGGATGGAATGGAAGTCAAAATGTGTTGTTTTCCATTCACTATTTCGGTCATCAGCAGGAAACTGAATTGGTGTGAAATCAAATATTTCTTTATCCTCAGGGACAACGATTATTCCCCCTGGATGCTGTCCAGTAGTTCTCTTAACACCAGTACTTCCTTTAACTAGTCGATCAATTTCCGCGTTTTTAAATACTAATTGTCTATCAGATGCATATCCTTTTACATAGCCATATGCTGTCTTTTCTGCAACTGTACCAATTGTACCCGCACGAAAAACTTTATCTTCTCCAAACAGTACTTTTGTATAGTTGTGTGCCCGTGGCTGGTAATCACCTGAGAAGTTCAAATCAATATCTGGTACTTTATCTCCCTTAAAGCCAAGGAAAGTCTCAAACGGAATATCATGCCCGTCCTTGTTTAGTGACGTATTGCAATTTGGGCAATTTTTATCTGGTAAATCAAATCCACTTCCAACCGAACCATCTGTAATAAATTCATTATATTGGCATTCAGGACATACATAGTGTGGTACTAGTGGGTTTACTTCGGTTATTTCTGACAACGTAGCAACTAGTGACGAACCTACCGAACCACGGGAACCAACGAGATATCCATCATCAAGTGATTTCTTAACGAGTTTATGGGAAATTAAATAAATAACTGCAAATCCATGACCAATGATACTTTCCAATTCCCTTTCTAATCGATCCACAACAATTTTAGGCACTGGTTCACCATAAATTCGTTTTGCATTTGAGTAACAGAGATCACGCATTTCTTGATCAGCTCCATCAATGGTAGGAGTATATAGCCCGTCCTTTACTGGTGAAAGCTCCTCTATTTCTTCTGCAAGCTGATTTGGATTAGTCACTACAATTTCATATGCTTTGTCTTCTCCTAGGAAATGGAAGCATTCCAGCATTTCGTTTGTAGTACGGAAAGGAGTATCCGGCAATGTTTGTCGGCTTAATGGGTTTCCTGCTTGAGAAGAAATCAGGATTTGTCGGTATTGTTTATCATGCTCATCAATATAATGAACATTTCCTGTTGCTACTACCGTTTTATTCATCCTTTCGCCCATATCAACAATATTTGAAATAATATCTAATACTTGTGACTCGTTTTGTACAAGATCTTTCTCAACAAGGTGAACATAGTTGGTTGGTGGCTGAACTTCAATATAATCATAAAATTCAGCAGCACGCTCTGCCTCGTCAGCTGATTTTTGCATCATCGTTTCAAATACTTCTCCGCGGTCACATGCAGTTCCAACCAATAATCCTTCTCGATGTTTTTGTAATACAGACCTTGGCAATCTCGGTACACGGTAGAAGTAATCAATATGCGCAAACGACACTAACTTATACAGATTTTTTAAGCCTTCTTCTGTCTTCGCAAGTAAAGTACAATGATACGGTCTTGACCTTTGATATGCATTTCCTTCACCCATATGGTTATTTAATTGTTTATGATTAACAATTTCTTGATTCAGCAGCTTTTTCACAAGCTTCCAAAGTAAATAACCAGTTGCTTCTGCGTCATATATTGCACGGTGATGTTGGGTTAGCTCAATATCTAAATGCTTACATAATGTATTTAGTCGATGATTTTTCAATTCTGGGAAAAGAAAACGAGCTAATTCTAATGTATCGACAACAGGATTCTCCGCTTTTTCATAGTTGATTCTTTTTAGTGCCTGATTCAGAAATCCCATATCAAAGCTTGCATTATGAGCGACGAGAACATCATTTCCCATCCATTCATAAAAATCTTTAATTACCTCATCAACCTCCGGAGCGTCTTTAACCATTTCATCCGTAATTCCTGTTAATTCGATTGTTGTTTCAGATAAGGGATGATGTGGATTAGCAAATGCCTCAAATCGATCAATGATTTCACCTTTATGAATCTTCACCCCAGCAAGTTCAATTATCGTATCGTAAACCGCTGATAAGCCTGTCGTTTCGACGTCGAATACAATATAGTTCGCATCTTCTAAGTCCAAATCTTTTTCATTATAAGCAATTGGCACCCCATCATCGACTAAATTGGCTTCAACACCATACAAGACTTTAATTCCATTCTTCATACCCGCTGCATGTGCATCTGGAAATCCTTGAACACCTGCATGGTCTGTGATGGCAACTGCCTTATGCCCCCATTTTGCAGCCTGGGTAACAAGCGCACTCGGTGAAACAACTGCATCCATTTGGCTCATCGTAGTATGTGCATGTAATTCGACACGTTTTCCATCTTCATCCGCTTCATCTCTGCGTTGCTCTACCTTAATTTCATGGATGTCATTTGCCATCATCGCAAGCTCATTCGAATACATATCTGTCTGAATGCTTCCTCTCGCTTTTATCCACATGCCTTCTTTAACAGATTTAAACTGTGCAACATCATCGTCCCCATTTGAAAACTTCTTAATCTGCAGGGAATCTGTGTAATCTGTTGCCTTAATAATCAATAAGCTTCTACCAGAGCGTAATTCTCGAACTTCAACAGAAAAAATGTATCCTTGTACTGTTACACGTCGTTCTTCATCTTGAATTTGTTCCATTTGGATCGGCTCATCTTGAATTTTATACCCAAGCTGTAATGGCTGATTATCATTATTGTTCTTTTCTTGATCACGCTTTTCTTTTTCTTGAACCGTTTTAAGTACAATCTGCTGATCTTCTTTTGCCTTCTGTTCCTTAAACTTCTCAAGATCGGCTAAATTTGTTTTCACATCAATTTCTAATGAATAAGATAAAGTCCCTATTTTTTTACAGTATAAATTAAAATCTGACTCAAGCCGCTTTTTAAGCGCACTTCCTTCTGCATCATTTCTTGCTGTTAACATAATCTTATTACCGTTAACTCTAGGGGCTTGGTTTTGCACTAGGTCGCGATATGCCGGAGAGAGGTTTGTAATTGATGTAATATAGTTTTTCCAGTAGGCAGTAATTGTTTCTTCCGTGCAAGTTTTGTCATCTGTCGTAATCGTAACATCTACCTGCGCTATTTGCTGAAAAGTTTCCTTAAGCTTTGCTTGTAATGACAGGTACATATTGACTGGCAATACTTTTCCTACATGAATGTGAAAATGCCAAGTCTTTGTTTTCTTATATACTTCTAATTTCTCTAGGTAACTTTCATTGAAATATTGTTTCCTATACTCTTCTGGTATTTGAAGCTGCTGTAATAAATAGTGCATTTTTTCTTTTTTTGAAATATCCATTGATAGCCCTCCCATTCAACTATATATACGACTAATGCTGAAACCCTTGCCAGCAATTGGACAAGGGTTTCGCGGTTTGGTTTTTTCTACAGGAATAGACGTTGGATATCATTCCATGTTACAACAATCATTAGGAGCATTAGTAATGCAAACCCTACAAAATGAAAGATTCCTTCTTTTTCAGGTGGCACTGGTTTCCCGCGAATTGCTTCAATTGCAACAAATAGTAAACGACCACCGTCAAGTGCAGGTAATGGCACTAAGTTAACAATTCCAAGATTAACACTTAGCATTGCAGTCCATAACAATAAATTCATAAATCCTGTTTGAACCACTTGATCTGTCGCATCATAGATTCCAACAGGACCTGAAAGCATATCAATCGAAACCTGTCCGGTGATTAACATCATTAAGTTAGTTAATACCAATTTTGTAATATTGTAGGTTTGGATTATTCCATACTTTAATGTACCAATAACTGACTTTTCGGTTGCTTGATATACACCAATTTGCCCTATGCTAATTGGGTCACCTTTTTGATCAACCGACTCCACTTCATTAGGCACAATTGTTATTGCTTCCTCATTCCCATTTCTTAAAACGACGAGTTCCATTTCTTGTCCTGGATTCTCCCTAACAACACTAGTAAATTCTTCCCAAGTTGAAACAGATTGATCTTCAATTTGGATAACTTCATCATTAGGCTGCAGGCCAGCTTCCTCTGCAGGTGTATCCGGCTGAATCTGTCCCATTCGCGCTTCTTCAACAGGGACACCTTGAATTAAGCCTAAAATAATAAAAATAACTATTGCAAGCAAGAAGTTCATCATAGGCCCGGCAAACAATTGCATTGCCCGTTGTGCTGGTGTTTTGGATGCAAATTGTCGATTATATGGTGCTATTTGCGTTTCTCTTTCATCCATGATGAAAAATGCTTTTTCATCAACATCGAATCGCAGTAAATCATTTTCTTCATCAATTTCATAACCTTCAATGATTAACTGATGATCTAGATCAACCCGTTCCACTTCGATGACCCTTGCATTCGGATGCTTCGATTTATTGTTGACAATAATTTTATTAACCTTCCCGGCCTGATTAAACTCTAATCCGATATGATGTCCAGGTTTTAGCTCAATGATTTCAGGGTCTTCACCAGCTACACGAACATATCCTCCAGCAGGGATTAAACGAATTGTGTATAATGTTTCATTTTTAGTGAATGAAAAAACTTTTGGTCCAAAACCAATTGCAAATTCACGGACCAGCATTCCAGCACGCTTAGCAAAAATCATATGCCCCCACTCGTGTATAAACACTAGCAAACCAAACATCAATATAAACGCAATAATAGTGGTCAAAAGTAGCACCATCCTTCAATTGGTATTGGATTTTCCCAGTAGATAAGAAAGCGCAAAATCATTATCTACTTAAGTGCATCTTAGACTGCCACAACAGGCTTTGCAACAGCCAAGAATTCTAAATATAGTCCTGAGATATAAATAAATTAAAACTTATTTTGAAAAATAGTACAACTTTGAGGTCGAGTCTTTTACAAAAATTGTATGATATGTAGTAATGGCAATACAAATAATAAACTATCAAATCTGTCTAAAATTCCACCATGTCCAGGAAGTATTTTCCCAGAATCTTTTACACCATAATTTCGTTTTAATGCAGATTCTACAAGATCACCAATTTGCCCAAATATAGAGGCAAGTATTGTGACTCCAATGACGATCAGCAAAGAATGCGGGAATGGATGAATAAGGTGGAAAATAATCGCGATTACGCAAGCAAGTACGACGCCACCTATAGCACCCTCAACTGTTTTATTCGGACTAATTGTTGGCCATAGTTTACGTTTTCCAAACGCACGACCAAAAAGATAAGCCCCAGTGTCTGTTGACCAAATAATGAAGAAGGCAAAGAATATATTACTTAGACCATTAACACCATCCCTTGTCTCCATTAAATAATAGAACCCTAATCCAACATAAAAAGTTGCTAGCAGGATAAAACCAGCATCATCAAATGTAAATTTGTTCTTTACTAGTACAATATAGGATAATAATAACAAAATAATGATCGTTATCATTTCCAACTCAGATAGAACGAGAAGTGATAAAATCCCTGTTTGGTTGTATAATAATATGACCCAAAGTAATAATACTGCTAATATATAACTAATGAAATATCCACTGTTTTTCCTCATCCGAATAAGCTCAAATAAACTGACCGTCGCCAAAGCTGCAACTAGTATCTTAAATGGCCATCCGCCGATTATTACAATTGGTACAAATACGATTAGTGCTAATAATGCTGTGATTGTTCGCTGCTTCATAAATCTGTCCTCACCTTAAATACCTCCATAGCGTCTTTTTCGATGTTGATATTCGTCCAACGCTTGTCCAAAAACTTCTTCATTGAAGTCCGGCCATAAAACATCTGTAAACCAGAATTCCGTGTACGCTAACTGCCATAATAAAAAATTACTAAGGCGTTGTTCACCACTTGTACGAATTAATAAATCTGGATCCGTTAAATTTTGCGTATAAAGATATTCAGAGAAAACCTTCTCGTCAATGGAATCAATCGATAATTTGGAACCGTCAATATCAGTCATAATTTGTTTGATTGCTCGCATAATTTCTGATCTGCTTCCATAATTAAGTGCAAAATTCAACAATAACCCGTCATTTTTTTTCGTCTTCTCAATTGCATATTGAACAGCATCTTGTGTATGTTTTGGAAGTGACGAAATATCTCCAATGACGTTGATTCTTACATTATTATCAATCAATCCCGGAAGATAAATATGTAAAAATTCCTTTGGTAACTTCAAGATAAAATCAATCTCTGATTTTGGTCTGTTCCAATTTTCAGTCGAGAAAGCATATAGCGTCAGAATTTGAATATTTGCTTCCACAGCAAATTTCACTATCTTATTCACTGTCTTTACACCAGCTTGATGTCCAGCAATACGTGGTAACCCTCGTTTTTCGGCCCATCGCCCATTTCCATCCATAATAATTGCGACGTGATTTGGAATATTTTCTGGAGATTCTTGTTCTTGTTCCTCTATTTGTTTACTTTTTAAAAACGGAATTTTCATCGCCATCGTTTGTCCTCCGAATGTGTTGATTGTATACGTCTTCCTCTTACATAATTATTATGAATGAATAAGGAATTATATTACGCGTAAAGTTTATATACACTATGAATCCTGTCTTATTATAACATTCAACTCTTATTATTATAACGAGTAGATGATAAAAATACAAAAGCCCCCTTATACAAGAGGGCTATTCTTATATTATTTTACACTTAAAAGTTATATAAATAAAGGTGTAATTCTTCTTCTCCTAAGAATAGATGGCCTTATTTATTATACTTCCATAATTTCTTGTTCTTTTTCTTTCGCTAACTGTTCAATTTTAGCAATGTAATTATCTGTTTCTTTTTGAACAGTTTCTTGTGAGCTTCTTAGTTCATCCTCGGTGATTTCACCGTTTTTCTCTTCCTTTTTCAACTGATCATTTGCATCACGGCGAGCATTTCTTACTTGTACACGATACTCTTCAGTATATTTACCTACTACCTTAGCTAAATCTTTACGTCTTTCTTCGGTAAGTGCTGGAATACTGATACGGATAACATTACCATCATTTGATGGTGCTAGACCAAGATCTGCAATTTGAATTGCTTTTTCAATATCTTTAATTGCTGTTTTATCATATGGTGTAATGACTAATAATCTTGCTTCAGCAGCCGAAATAGAAGCTATTTGATTTAATGGTGTAGGAGCACCATAATAATCTACGTTTACACCATCTAAAAGACTTGGATTTGCACGTCCTGCTCTTACAGTTGCTAAGCTTTTTGAAAAAGCTTGAACAGTTTGTTCCATTTTATCTTTCATTTCGTTCATAACTACATCTGACATGTTTATTTCCCCCTTATCGTTGTCCCGATTGTTTCACCTTCGACAACTTTTTTAATATTTCCTTCTTCCGTGATAGAAAATACAATTAATGGGATATCATTATCCATACTTAGTGATGAAGCAGTTGCATCCATTACGCCGAGTCCTTCATTTAACATTTCCATATATGATAAACTTTCATATTTCGTCGCATCCTTATTTAATTTAGGATCCGCTGTATAGACACCATCGACATTATTCTTAGCCATTAAGATTACTTCCGCTTCAATTTCTGCAGCTCTTAATGCTGCAGTTGTGTCTGTAGAGAAATAAGGATTACCTGTACCAGCAGCAAAAATGACAACGCGTTTCTTCTCCAAATGTCTGATTGCTCTTCTTCTTATGTATGGTTCAGCAACCTGACGCATTTCAATTGATGTTTGAACTCGAGTCTCAATCCCGGCATTTTCAAGCCCATCTTGTAGTGCTAAAGAATTCATTACCGTTGCCAGCATTCCCATATAATCTGCTGAAGCCCGGTCCATTCCCATTTCACTTCCGACTTTCCCACGCCAGATATTTCCTCCACCAACTACGATTGCTACTTCAACACCTAATTCTACTACTTCTTTTACTTGCTCTGCAATTGATTTAATCGTTTTAGGATTAATGCCATAATCCAGATCACCACTTAAGGCTTCTCCGCTTAATTTAAGCACTATTCTACGGTACTTTGCTGTTGTCATAATTACCTCCATAGAAGCTTGATATTTTCTGCGCAATTTAAATTACCCTGTAATAATTGCTAGGGGGTTATGTTGAAAAAGGGAACAATATTTGCTCCCTATTTCAGAATGTAAGAGGTTATTCAAAAAGTCCGGTCTTTTATCCTTCTTTTTGAACACACACCTTAACTATATTTAAATTACTTATTTTTTGTTAATTTGGCTCATTACTTCTTCAGCAAAGTTTTCTTCGCGTTTTTCTAATCCTTCACCAACTTCATAACGTACAAATGACTTAACAGTAGCACCTTTATCTGCTACATATTTTTTCACTTTTTGGTCTGGATCTTTAACGAAGCTTTGGTCTAGAAGACAAATTTCTTCAAAGAATTTATTTAAGCGTCCTTCTACCATCTTCTCAACAATGTTTTCAGGTTTGCCTTCGTTTAATGCTTGTGCTTTTAAAATTTCGCGTTCATGATTTGTTTCTTCTTCAGAAACTGCATCACGAGAAACGTACTTAGGCTTAGCAGCAGCAACATGCATTGCAATGTCTTTTGCTAATTGCTCATCGTTTGTTCCTTCTAATACAGATAGAACTCCGATATTTCCGCCCATATGTAGGTAGGCACCAAAAACATCATTATCTGTTTTGTTATAGACTGTGAAACGGCGTAAAGAAATCTTTTCACCGATTTTAGCTACTGCTTCATTGATGAAGGTTTCTACAGTTTCACCATCACCATGAAGTTTTTGTTGTAATGCTTCTTCCACGTTTGCAGGTTGTTCTTTTACTATGTGTTTTCCTAACTCAGCTAGTAACTCTTTAAACATGTCATTTTTCGTTACAAAGTCAGTTTCACAGTTTACTTCAAGAAGAACTGCTGTGTTGTTGTCTACTTCTACGTATGCAGCACCTTCTGCAGCAATACGGTCTGCTTTTTTAGAAGCTTTTGCAATTCCATTTTCACGAAGGTAGTCAATTGCTTTGTCAATATCACCTTCTGTTTGTTGAAGTGCTTTTTTACAATCCATCATACCTGCTCCAGTTTTTTCACGTAGTTCTTTTACCATTTTTGCAGTAATATTCATGTTTTATGTCCTCCTTTAAATTTATCTGGCTTGTCTTCTTAAAATAAACTCTTAAAAAAAGGTGATAAAAGGTTCCTCTCCTCTTATCACCCTAACCTTTTTGGTAGAAAGGAATGCAAGATTCCTTTCTATATTAGTGCAACGAAGGCTATTACTTATCACCTAAAAGGTTTCGTTAGGTCTTCGTTTATTAAACTAGAATTACGCTTGTTCTGATTCTTCTGGAGCTTCTTCAGAAACAGCTTCTTCTACAGGAACTTCTTCAACTTCTTCTTCCTGTTTCACTTCTAAAATAGCATCTGCCATTTTAGAAGTCAAAAGTTTAACCGCACGAATAGCATCATCATTTGCTGGAATTACATAATCGATCTCATCTGGATCACAGTTTGTATCTACAATCCCGATAATCGGAATGTTTAATTTATGAGCTTCAGCGATCGCGATACGTTCTTTACGTGGGTCAACGATGAACAAAGCATCTGGTAGCTTTGTCATTTCTTTAATTCCACCTAAGAATTTAACTAAACGATCTTTTTCTTTTAATAAATTAACAACTTCTTTTTTAGGTAAAACTTCAAATGTTCCATCTTCTTCCATACGCTCAATATCTTTTAGACGATTGATACGTTTACGGATTGTTTGGAAGTTTGTAAGTGTACCACCTAACCAACGTTGGTTAACAAAGTACATACCAGAACGAATTGCTTCGTCTCTAACTGAGTCTTGTGCTTGTTTTTTCGTACCAACGAAAAGGATTGTACCACCATTTGATGCGATTTCCTTTACAAAGTTGTACGCCTCATCAACCTTCTTAACTGTTTTTTGTAGGTCAATGATATAAATTCCGTTACGTTCCGTGAAGATGTATTTTTTCATCTTTGGATTCCATCGGCGAGTCTGATGTCCGAAATGTACACCAGCTTCTAAAAGTTGCTTCATAGAAATTGCTGCCATAATAAATTCCTCCTATTTGGTTTTTGTATTTCCCTCCGTCCAGATCATCTTCATGTAAAGACCAATGAGATCAATGGCACCCTTCACATAAATTACCAGACGTGTGTTTTATTTACCTATTCAATGATTTTGAACATAGTATTTACACCAAAAGTTACTATAACATAATGATACCGTATAATCAAGCATTATTCTTATTTTTTTTATGCATCTTAATAAATAATTCTACTTCTGTTTTTCCCCGGTCTAGTTGTTGTGCTATTTCTGTAATCGTCATTCCTTGATGGTGCAACTGTAATATACTTGCTTCTGAAGATGTTTCGACTAAATCATCAACCTTCGCATCTATTAACGGTACACCATTCTTTTCCACTGTTTCCTTCTGGGTATATGGATATTCTTTGTCATCTGATTCAGCTTGGGACTTCTCAGGATCTTTATGTGGGGGTGTATTTGAACTTAGTCTATCTTGTAATCGATTATTCTCTTCCTTTATTTCCTGCAAATAGGTCTCAAATATTTCCGCCATTTCAGCAGTATCTGCTCTCTTAAATGATTGTATTTGTTGAGAGAGCCGATAGATTGCATATAATGCAACTATATGTATTAAAAAGCTAATAATAAGTAATAATGACTGCATGATTTTCCTCCTGTCTAGCAAGCCGCTTATCTCAACAGATAGGTTATTGCCAATTGCGAATGAAATATAACGAAGCGATGACAATTCGTTTTTACTTAAATTTTTGAACCCTGGATAACGTATTTTTCAATTTGAAAATAGCTTTTTTGTGAATTTGGGATATTCTGGAGGTAGTTAATCCTAAAATCTGACCAATTTCTGTAAATGTTAATTCATCATAATAGAATAAGCTTACAACCATTTGCTCGTTCTTATTTAAATCTTTAATACCTGCCACTAGTTCATCTTTTAATTCACCCTGAAGCAACTGCTTCTCCGGCAAAATTGCTTCATCATCTGGGATTGAATAACCAATTCCCTCTTTTAAACCTTCTGTACCATTTTTAGGCTTTTCCTCGATGGAGAGTACATTTGCATATAGGGAATCACTTACTATCGATTCGACCTCTTGACTGGTAATGCCCATTTTTTCGGCAATTTCAGAGGAGCTTGGCTGCCTTTTTAATGCTTGTTCAAGTTCAATTGAAACTTGCTCTACCAACTTCGTCTTTTCTCTCAGTGATCTGGGAAGCCAATCCAGCTTTCTCAATCCGTCCAGAATCGCTCCCTTTATACGGAAAGAAGCATATGTATCAAATTTTAAATCTCTACTATAGTCAAACTTTTTTAATGCATCATACAGTCCCAGCAGCCCATGACTTTTTATATCATCTTTGTGCACACTTTTCGGTAGAGTACTCGAGATCCTTTCCACATGAAAATTAACCAAATACATATAATCAATGATTAGTTCATTTGCAGCATCATTACTGCGATACTTTATCCAATTATTCCAATGCTCTTGTTCGATAGGAGTATCATTAGTTGTCATATTAATTTGCTCCCCTTTCGCCCTTAGAATAAACATGCAACTAATTATGAAGTTATATACGACAATTTTTCACTAGTCCGTTGCTTGCGTATAAGAAATATTCGCAAAAACGAACAAAATTGTTTTTATATCAGCACCTGTACATTAGCAAATAACCGTAAAACCGAGCTTAAATAATAAATTCATCACTTCGCACTTTACGGATTTTTAAATCACTTGTTATTGGATTAAATTCAATCGTTCTGCCGGAATTACCGCCCACATCGGAAGATACGATTGGAATTTCAAATTTCTTTAGCATATCTTTTACAGCATCAACATTTCGAGCCCCAATTCGCATCGTATCAGAATTCGACATAAACTGGAACATTTGTGCTCCTCCAGCAATTTTTGCCTTTAACCGGAGTTTGCTTGCACCACTTTTAACTAACTCATCTACTAGGAAAGGAATTGCAGTATCAGCGTATTTAAATGCATTCAAATTCGTCTGCTTTGTGTGCGACGAATCAGGCAGCAGTACATGAGCTAATCCAGCTATTTTCTTCAATTCATCATAAACGACGACACCAACGCAAGAGCCGAGACCCAATGTACGGATAGTATCTGGTGCTTTTACAAACTTCAAATCTGCAATACCGACTTTTATCACTGTTTGATTTGAATTTATCATAAATGTTCACTTATTCCTAACGCCTTAAATAATTTAGGCAGTGCCTCAGGAAATGGTACAAAAAAGAAATGTCCATGGATGCCATCTTTAAGATCAATACTCTGAATCTTCGTATCAATAATAATGGCACAATCAGAAACTTGAGAGAGCTCAATAATTCCCATTGTTAATACTGCACCAGCCATATCGATACTTAGATGTGGGACAGATGGTTGCATATTGATATTCGTGAAATCCGATAAAGCGGTTAGATATGAGCCAGTTACTATATTTCCAATTTCTTGCAGCACAGATATCGTCATTTCATCTACCGAGCAATTATCCGTAAATGAAAAATCCTGATTATCAGTAAGATTTCTAACTAACATTTCCGCTTCTTCAACTTTTAAAATAAAATATACGGTTCCCGGTACTTCTCCGTTTATTTCAAAGAGTAGCGCAACAATTAATTCTTCAGCCCCACCAATCATTTCCATCATCTGATCAAAATCAAGAATATTTACTGAAGGAACTTGCATGTTTATCTTTCTATTTGTGAGCTTTGCCATCGATGTTGCAGCATTTCCAGAGCCGATATTTCCTATTTCCCGTAAAAGGTCCTTTTGAGTACTTGTCAATTTCAAATATTCCATCGGCTTAATCTTCCATGAATATTAAAGATTCGTTTGCTTCCATTTTTAATACTTTTTGTAAATTGAGCAGTACAATTAGTCGATCGTTGTGTTTAGTCACACCTTCGATATAGTCAATATCAATCGAACCTATAGCAGCCGGTGGTTGTTCGATCATTTCTGCAGGAATATCAATAATATCATTTGCAGCATCAACAATTAAACCTACCTCCATATCAGGCAGCGTGACAATAATGATACGTGTTGATTCACTAACTGCAGTTTCCTCCATACCGAAACGTAATCTCAAATCTATGATTGGGGTAACAACACCACGAAGGTTAATTACGCCTTTAACAAACTTAGAAGAGTGTGGAACCCTTGTAATTGTTTGCATCTTCTCAATCGCGCCTACTTGTTCAACAGATAATGCATATTCTTCATCTTGTAATTGAAATACAATTACCTTCCCGCCTTTTGTAATATCATTCTCCATAATGGTTTCCTCCCTAAATCTTACTTCAAATCTTTCTCTAACTTTACAAGCATTTTCCCAACATGATGAAGTGGGACAACATGATCAACTAAGCCTGTTTCAGCAGCAGCTTTCGGCATACCATAGACGATCGCTGTTTCTTTAGCTTCTGACAGAATAATTGTTTGCGAATCCATTTCATTTAGCCGTTTAATTCCCTCTGTCCCATCATTCCCCATTCCAGTTAATACGACAGCAATTTTATTAATTCTTGTTAGGTTTGCTACGGAATCAAATAATACATCAACTGAGGGACGATGCCCATTTCTCAAGAGTTCATCTGTTAATTTGATCTTTAATGCTCGACCTACTTTAATTACCTTCATATGAAAATTACCTGGTGCAATATATGCCGTATTATTCTTGATAATCTCTCCATCAACAGCTTCTTTCACTTCGATTTTAGTCAGTGTATTTAACCGATTGGAAAGTGACTTCGTAAAACCTGGCGGCATATGCTGGACGATTAATATAGGTGGTAAAAAATCACCCGGCAGAACTGATAATACTTGCTGTAATGCTCTTGGCCCACCCGTTGAAGCACCAAGCACTATAATCGTATTATCATAAATTTGTTTCGTTGCTTTCTTCGTATTTTCTGTTTCAAATTTTCTTATCTGTTTTGATTTATTAAGATTAACCTGTGAAGCAGTAACAACTGTACGGATTATTTCTTTTTTTATTGAAGTCAAATTTAACGAAATAGGTCCAGAAGGTTTCATAATAAAATCTACTGCGCCTTTAGAGATAGCTTCAATCGTACTGGATGCCCCTTCTTCTGACACACTGGATAACATAACAACTGGTAATGGATTTTTTAGCATAATTTTTTGCAATGCCTTAATACCGTCCATTACTGGCATATGGATATCCATTGTCACAACATCTGGTTTAAATGCCTCGATTTTCTCCAAACCATCTTCACCATTGCGTGCTGTCGAAACTACCTCTATACGCGGGTCACTGGACAATATATCCGATATAACTTTTCTCATAAATGCAGAATCATCAATTACGATAACTCGAATTGGTTTCATCATTTTTACCTCTCCAATAGCAGTTGTTTTAACCTCTGGATAAATGAAGTTTCCTTCATACTACGTTCCTTCGCATTATTTAAATAGTTATAAGTTAATTCTTGCATGGCTTTTGATATTTTTGACTTTCCATTAAACAATATAAATGGTGTCTGATTAATGACTGACTTAGAGACACTTTTATCCTCGGGAAGAATACCGAGTTTCTCAATTTCGATTTGTAAAAACTGTGATACAACTTCCTTAAAACGTTCCAAGGATTGTTCTCCTTCTTTTTGCGAAGAAGCACGATTCATAACTACGGATATTGACATTTCTCTATTTTTATTTTTGACAAATTTTATCGCACTATATGCATCCATAATCGATGTTGGTTCTGGAGTAGTGACGACAATACATTCATCTGCCGCTAGAATAAAGAATAGGCTTTCCTTTGTTACACCTGCCCCCATATCGAAAAGGATATAATCATACATTTGCACGACATCGTTGTATTGTTTATAAAAATGTTCCTTTTTCTCATCATTTAAAGAAAAGAACTCACTTATACCAGAACCTCCTGATATAAATCCTAAGTTCTTTGGTCCTAGTTCAATAATATCATGAATCGATTCACTTTCATTGAACAAATCAAAGATAGACTTCTTGGCATGGAGACCTAATAAGATATCAATGTTTCCCATTCCAACATCTAAATCAATTATTAGTACTTTTTTTCCTTCATTAATTAATTCCAATGAAAAATTAAGTGCAATATTAGATTTGCCGACTCCACCTTTGCCACTAATGACACAAAGTGTCTTCGCTTGCCTCGAATTACTTGATAATGCCAACTTCCTACGTAAGTTCGCGGCCTGATCATGCGTCACCAAAATCACCTACTACTAGTTCTGCAATTCGTTCAGGTGTTACTTGCAACAGATCATCTGGCACATCTTGTCCATTTGTAATGCAGGCAATGCCTACTTGCTTACCCAAAACAATATTGAGCATACTACCATATTGACGGGTCTCATCAAGCTTCGTAAAGATAACTTCTTTTATCGAAAGATGCCCGAATTGATCATAAATATCTATTATATCTTGGGCTTTAGCTGTCAAGGAAAGTACAACATATGTATCCATTTCCACTTGGATATCCACATTTTTTTCTAATTCACGTATATACTTCCCATCACGGTAGTTTCTCCCTGCTGTATCAACAAGAATAACATCATATTCTTCGAGCTTTTTCAGTGCCAATTTATAATCAGAAGTAGAATAAGCTACTTCTAAAGGAACATTTAAAATCTTTGCATATGTTTTTAATTGTTCAATCGCTGCTATTCGATATGTGTCTGTTGTTATGAATGCAACTTTTTTTTGATCATTCAATATCATATTCGCAGCAATTTTAGCAATCGTAGTCGTTTTCCCAACTCCTGTTGGACCAACAAATTGAATCACTTTCTTCTCATATTCAATACTTTCAAAGGAAATACCTCGAAGCATTTCTTTTATTAGTTCATTCGTATCTTGCTTCACTGATTCCGAATCAGCAGTAACTTCAGATCTGTCATGCCTTTCAATTAACATGTCCATTATTTGCCGAGCAATTGTAGAACTAACCTCGTGATAAAGCAGATGCTCATACATTTCTTGATATTGGATCGGATATTGATTCGCTTTCTCCGTTTGATATTCAATCATTTTCTTAAGCTGCTTTAATTCCCTTAATACAACTGCACTTTCAGTGTTCTTTTTTTCAGGCATATAAAGCTCCGTTTTTTTTAACGGTACTGTTTTCTTCTCTGCTATTTTAGCTGATTGTGTTACAGTATCGAGTGCAGCGATAACTTCTATCCTTTTTTTCTTAAATAATCCCATAAATCCACCCTGCTGTATTTCTTGTGAATTTAAGATAACAGCATCTGGTCCAAGTTCCTTGCGTATTTGGTTCATTGCTTCTGGCATTGTTGGCGCTATATACTTTTTCATTTTCATGCTACATTCACCACTCCAACACTTTGAACTTGTACATTTGGTTCCAGTTCATTATATGACAATACGACAACCTGAGGTAAAAACCTGTCCAACAACTGTTTTAAATACATGCGAATTGCTGGGGAACATAATATAATTGCTGTTTCTTCTTGAATCGTCAGCTTTTCTACCTCTTCATGAATCGTCTTAATTATCAATTGCTGTGATTCCGGATCTAATGATAGGTAATTGCCATGCTCCGTTTGTTTAATATTTTCAGCAATTAGTTTTTCTACTTTTCCAGAGACTGTGATTACTTTTAAGGACAGGTCATCATTTGTATATTGCTTTGTAATTTGTGCTGATAATGCTTGTCTCACATATTCCCCTAACAGCTCTGTATCATTCGTTAATTTTGAAAAATCAGCTAGTGTTTCGAAGATGATCGGTAAATTGCGAATCGATATATTCTCCCTCAGTAATTTAGCAAGAACTTTTTGAATATCTCCAATTGCAAGTGGTTCTGGTGTTACTTCATCAACTAAAATTGGATACGATTCTTTAAGATGATCAATTAACTGTTTCGTTTCTTGTCTTCCTAATAGAATATGTGCATAGTTTTTAATTACCTCGGTAATATGTGTTGAAACAACAGATGGCGGATCTACTACCGTATATCCTGACAACTCAGCCTCGTCCTTCAGTTCTTCACTTATCCATTTGGCTGGGAGGTCAAATGCAGGTTCTTTCGTGTCGATTCCTTCAATTTCATCGTCATCAATTCCTGGAGCCATTGCTAAATAATGATCTAATAATAATTCATCGGAAGCTACGACATTCCCCTTCACTTTGAGACGATACTCATTCGGATTCAGTTGAATATTATCACGGATACGCACTACTGGAATCACAATTCCAAGTTCTATTGCTAATTGCCTTCGGATCATCACGATCCTATCCAATAAATCGCCACCTTGATTTGCGTCCGCTAAAGGAATAAGTGCATAACCAAACTCAAATTCAATTGGGTCCATATTTAATAGATTTACTACATTTTCTGGAGAACGCATCGCTGAACTTTCGGCTTGTACATCTTCCTCAACATCTGCAATTTCTGGTTCATTAGACTGTCTCAGCAAGATATAGCCACTGATTGCTAATAAGCCCGCGAGTGTAGTTGTTAATAGGAAATTAATTGGAGTAACTACACCAATTAGGAAGATTGTTGCAGCAGCAATAAATAATAATTTTGGATACTGTGTAAGCTGCCCAGTTACCTGTGTACCTAAATTACCTAAACCACTTGACCTAGTCACTACAATACCAGTTGCAGTTGACACTAATAACGCTGGTATTTGACTTACTAGCCCATCACCTACAGTTAGACGAGTAAAGGTTGTAACAGCTTCTGCAATAGGCATTCCCATTTGCATCATTCCGATGATAATTCCAAATACGATATTAATAATAACAATAATGATACCTGCAATTGCATCCCCTTTAACAAACTTACTGGCACCATCCATTGATCCATGGAAATCCGCTTCTCTTTCCACTTTTTCACGTCTCTCTCTCGCTTCCTTCTCAGAGACTAGTCCAGCATTTAAGTCTGCATCAATCGCCATTTGCTTTCCAGGCATAGCATCTAAAGAAAATCTTGCTGCAACTTCAGATACCCGCTCAGATCCTTTTGTAATGACTAAAAAATTTATGATAACTAAGATAATAAATACAACAAAACCAACTAGTGGATTATCCCCAATTACAAAGGACCCAAACGTATCTACGACCCCACCAGCATGCCCTTCTGACAATATCGCTCTTGTTGTAGATACATTTAGTGCTAAGCGAAATAATGTCAATAGTAGTATTAAGGTAGGAAAAACGGAAAATTGTAAAACCTCCGTCGTGTTCATTGATACTAAAATTACAATTAAAGAAAGGGTTATATTTACTAAAATAAGTATATCTAATAGCCATCCCGGTAATGGAATTACTAACATCATTATTACTACAATTACCGCTACAAGAACGGACATATCACGTACTTTCATGGATGACTCTCCTCATTGCTTAAGCTTTTTTCTCTAATCGATAAACATAAGCCAAAATTTCGGCAACAGCCTGGTAAAATTCCTCTGGTATCACATCACCAATTTCAACAGCCTTAAATAAAGCTTGCGCTAGTGGTCGATTTTCTATCATTACAACATCATGTTCCTTTGCAATCTCTTTAATCTTTAATGCCGTTCGATCGACACCTATCGCAATAACATATGGTGCACTTGCTTTTTCTTCATCATATTTAATCGCAATCGCATAATGGGTAGGATTCGTGATGACCACATCTGCATTTGGCACTTCACTCATCATCCGCCTTGTTGCTGCTTGCCTTTGTCTTTCTTTAATCTTGGATTTAATTAATGGGTCACCTTCCATATTTTTATACTCATCTTTGATATCTTGTTTTGACATTCGCAAGTTTTTTTCAAAGTCAAAACGTTGGTATGCGTAATCAAGTATGGCTAAAAATAATAATGCAATCGTAGCGGAAATACCCATGGTCGTTGTAACCCTCCCGAAAAAAGAGAGTGCATTTTCTGCATTCGTAAAGGCTGTCATTAACATCTCATCTTTATATATCCAAATAATAAAAAATGTGATTGCACCGATACAAACAATTTTCAATAATGACTTTAGCAATTCGACTAAAGCTCGCATTGAAAATATTCTTTTGGCACCTTGAATAGGATCAATTTTTTTAAGATCGAACTTTAATGATTCGGTAGTAAATAAAAAACCTATCTGTAAAAAATTAGAAGCAAATGCTGCGATAATTGCAATTACAAAGATAGGAGCTACCATTTTAATAAGCTCAATTACACCTATTAAAAAAGTTTGCATTACACTAGAGATGGTAATTTCTTGTGCAAGATAATTTGTAAAAAATTGTTCAAATAGTGTCGTCATATTACCTAATATATAATTATTGAATAGAATCAAGGTTATAAGACAACTTATTAATAAGATTGCAGCATTAACATCTTGGCTTTTTGCGACCTTACCTTTCTTTCGTTCATCTTGCCGCTTTTTCGGAGTTGCCTTCTCTGTCTTTTCACCTGCAAAAAACTGTAGTTCCATTTTCAGCTGCAAGTTAAGCACCTCCAAATAATTGCATTAATCCCCGCATTGTCTTAAACATCGTATCGAATAAATACTGAGCTAGTGACATATAAAGGGATAGAAATATTAACAGTGCGACAAAGCTTACGATTATTTTCAAAGGTAGTCCAACAACGAAAACATTTAGCTGCGGAACTGTTCTTGCAATAATACCAAGCGCAATATCAACTAAAAATAAACAACCGACAATAGGAATTGCAATTTGAAAAGCAATTAAAAACATATTATTAAAAGATTGGATGACAAAATCCGCAATCGATTTATTTTCAAAAGGAATAAACGTATCTAATGGTATAAAATGATAGCTATTATAAATTCCATCGATGATTAAATGATGACCATCGATCGATAAGAGAAATAATAAGGATATGATATTTAAAAACTGCCCGCTTAGTGGACTTTGTGCACCTGTTTGCGGATCCATAACATTCGCAATCGCAAATCCCATTTGAAAATCGATTAATCCTCCTGCAACTTGAATGGCGGATAGGATAATAAACGCAATTAGTCCAATTAATACACCTACAATTACCTCTTTTATTAATAGCAAGAGGAACATTTCATCTACTACAATCATGGAAGAATCAACTGTATAAAACATTGTTAATGCTAAGAAAAAGCTAAAACCGACTTTAAATTGCATCGGAATTGTACGATAAGAAAATAAAGGCATTGTCACAAAAAAGGCCATTACCCTTACAAAGATTAATAGAAATACTGGTAAACTGTTCAAATTAATTAATTCAAGCATAATTTACCCTACAAACTGATTTAAACTTTGAAATATTGATGCGGTGAACTCTACCATTTTAGTTAACATCCATGGACCGAGAAATATAAGTCCAACTAAAACTGCAATAATCTTCGGGACAAAGGCTAATGTTTGTTCTTGTATCTGGGTTGTTGCTTGAAAAATACTGACGAGCAGCCCAACGGCAAGAGCCAATATCAATAATGGTCCTGTTACAAGCAACAACGTAGATATTGCATTTTCCGCCAGTGCCAATACATATTCACTACTCATTTACCTTAAGCCCCTTTCATCAAACTAAAATCCATCTAACAAGGAGTGTGTGATTAAATACCAGCCATCTACTAAAACAAATAATAGTATTTTAAATGGTAATGAAATCATAACTGGCGGTAACATCATCATCCCCATTGACATTAGAATACTAGCAACAGCCATATCAATTACCAAAAATGGAATAAATATCATAAAGCCCATTTGAAATGCTGTTTTTAACTCACTAATTGCAAAAGCAGGCACTAAGGTTGTAAGTGGAATATCTTGAATTGATTCCGGCTGTTCAATCTGTGAGTAATTTAAAAATAATGCCAAATCCTTTTGTCTTGTGTGACTAGCCATGAAATCTTTTATTGGTGTACTCGCATTGTCATATGCCTCGTCTAAGGTTATTTCTTCTGCGAATAGGGGCTCTAATGCTTCATCATATACTTGACTGAACGTAGGCGCCATAATGAAGAAGGTCAGAAATAGCGCAAGACCGATTAATACTTGGTTTGGCGGCATTTGTTGCGTACCTAGTGATGTTCGAACAAATGACAATACAATAATAATCCTTGTGAAACTCGTCATCAAGATTAAGATTCCTGGCGCTAATGATAATACCGTTAATAATAGAAGTAATTTAACAGATGTTGCTACATTAGAAGGATCTGAGTTTGAAAACATATCAACAAATTCATTCATTATGATCTTCCTTCTGCTCATGCATTTTAATCATTTTCTTTCTGTTTTTCTTAAGTTTTTCAAGTTCATTAGAAAACAACTTATTGAACTCATTGCCACCTGTTGCTTTATTGTCATCTGTTTTCGACTTTAGAAGCGAACGAAAGAGCGAGCTAGAAATGAAATCATTTGCAGTATTCTCATCTTTATGTAGGAGATCCTCTTTTACTTCTTTTTCGGTAACTTCCATTAATAGTTCGATATTATCACCAACACCCAATAAAAAAACTTGATTTCCAACACGTACTAGCTGGATCGATTTATTTTGTCCAAGAGATATTCCACCTAATTTTTCTAATGCATTCACTTGATTGTTTAATAATTTATTGCGCTTATTTAAAAATTTTAATAGGAAGTATATAAGAGCTAGTACTAATACTAGGGCAAAAAACATCTTAACTAATGATAGAGCCAGTGATTCTGTTTTATCGCCGACAACTAAAGACTCCTCTTCAACTTCTGTAATTTCATTATCTAGAGTATCATCCATTTCATTACAATCAATTTCGCTCTCAATACAATCCTTAGCGTTTGGTGTTGCTGCTACTACTGTAATACTTGGAAATACATGTAGTAACAGAACAACGACAACGGTAAAGTAAACAATGATGTTAAGTTTCAAAATCCTCACTCGTTTCTTAATTTAGCGCTTTTTGGATTGCCTCAATTACACGATCAGCTTGAAAAGGCTTTACGATAAAGTCCTTTGCTCCAGCTTGAATTGCATCAATAACCATCGCTTGCTGCCCCATTGCAGAGCACATAATTATTTTTGCTTCTGGGTTAAATGCTTTGATATTTTTTAACGCCGTAATTCCATCCATTTCAGGCATCGTGATATCCATCGTTACTAGATCAGGTGAAAGCTCTTTATATTTTTCAACTGCTTGCGCACCATCTTGTGCTTCACCAACTACTTCATAACCATTTTTAGTCAAAATATCTTTAATCATCATTCGCATAAATGCTGCATCATCTACTACTAAAATTCTTTTTGCCATAATAATTCCCCCATAATAATTAATTATTTTAATTTCATTAATCGATCTGGTTTACTAACGATATCCGTCACTCGGACACCAAAGTTCTCATCAATTACGACTACTTCGCCCTCAGCAATTAATTTATCGTTAACAAGAATATCGACCGGCTCACCAGCTAGTTTATCTAGCTCGATAATTGAACCTGAAGTGAGATCTAGAATATCTTTAATTGATTGTTTCGTACGACCGAGTTCAACGGTTATCTTTAATGGAATATCAAGGAGCATATCCAAATTTCTTTGTTCGGAATGATTTAATTCCACTTTTTCAAAGTTAGAAAAAGATGCTTCCTGAATAGTTGCCTGTTGTCCACCGAAATGGTTCCCTAAGAATTGTGGCTCCTGAGCTACTGGCTCTTCTGCAATTTTCGGATAAGTTGACTGCGTTTGTGGAATTTGATCAAATTTAGGCTCTGGTGATCTTTCCGACGTTTCAATCGTTGCTGCAGCCTCAGGTGTTATCTCATCTGAAACTACATTTACCTCATCATTCAATAATTGATCAGCTAACTGCTTTGCAAATTGCATTGGCATTAATTGCATCATATCCGAGTCGATTAGATTTCCTACCATTAATCGGAATGAAACTCGAACATAGGCATCCTCATCAAAAAAGGTTTCGTTATTTATTATTGAATCATCTAATATAGATGGAGGTGAGATATCTATTTTTCTGTTAAAAATGGTAGACATACTCGTTGCTGCTGCACCCATCATTTGATTCATTGCTTCTTGGACAGCACTTAAATGAATTTCATTTAATTCCGTATCCGGGCTTGTCCCGTCTCCTCCAAGCATAATGTCTGCGATAATCGCAGCATCTGTTGCCTTAATAATAAATATATTTTTACCTGTAAAGCCATCTGTGTAATTTACTTGGATACTTACGGGCTGAAAAGAAAATGCTTCTTTGAGTTCCCTTTTTTCAATTACAGATACACGAGGTGTAGTAATTTCCACTTTTTGATTCAACAAGGTTGATAGTGTTGTTGCAGAACTACCAAATGAAATATTCCCGATTTCACCTAATGTATCTACTTCAATGCTGGATAGATAACCTTGTGAGTTAAACTCTTTGTCTTCTAAGTTATCATTATCAGAACTAACGTTTAATAGTGCATCAATTTCGTCCTGTGATAGCATACCGTCATTCATTATCTTCATTCACCTCTTTAATTTCTTCCAATACTTGCACAGACATTTTGTTTTTATACTTTCCTGGCTGTACTTTAAATTTTGGTTTATCATTAATTACTAATGTAAGAGGGTCATCTATTGCTTGATTTAACGCAATTACATCTTGATTATTCAGCTTCAAGAACTCTTGAATCGATATCGTCGTCTCACCCAATATTGATCTTACATCTATTTGTGTTTGTTGAACATGCTTTGTTAATTTATGATAGCTTTCATAATCCCGCTCTTTATTAGGTGATTGCATCCAATAATGGGCAGACAATTTCGATATGATTGGTTCGAGAAGAATATGTGGAATGCAAATATTAATCATCCCGCTTGTCTCACCAATTGCCGTGGATAATGAAACAACGACAACTGTTTCATTAGGAGAAATCATTTGTAAAAATTGTGGATTCTCCTCAAAATCCTCCAGTTTAGGCTGTATCTCCGCAACTGACGACCATGCTTCAGTTAAACTTTGTTCTGTTTTTTCAAATATTTGTCTAAGCAGTATTTTTTCAATTTCTGTTAAACCTTCATTTTTATAAGTGCTGTTTCCTTTTCCACCGAGAATTCGGTCTAAAATTGCATATGCGATATTCGGATTAATTTCCATAATTAGCCTGCCATCGAGTGGCTCAGCACTATATACATTTAATACCGTCTTTTTTGGTACGGATCGTATAAACTCTTCAAATGGTATTTGGTCCACTGAAGTCACAGATATATTAACAAATGATCTAAATTGCGTTGAAAAGAATGTCGTTAACAACCTGGCATAATTTTCATGTATTCTCGATATACTTCTTATTTGATCTTTGGAAAAACGTAATGCTCGTTTAAAATCATATACACGAACCTTTTTTTCCTGTTCTTCTTTTTTTAATTCTTCGGCATCCATTTCTCCTGAACTTATAGCAGATAATAATGCATCAATTTCATTTTGCGAAAGAATTTCGTCCATTACTTACACTCACCTCCAGATTGGAGTATTTATCTACTAGAGGATGTTTAAAAAGTCCGGTAAAAATGACACATCGAATTTCTTCTCTGGCTTACTTTTCCGTTGCTCACGTAATAATATCATACGTTCCGCTACTCAAAGCTTCGCCGCCTCGAACTTTCGACGCACAGGACGTGCTAGTGTCGGTACTGCATCAGGACGATGCGTTCTTAACCGACGCGGTCCTTTTTATCCTCCTCTTTCAACACTACTATTGCAAAATTTTATTTATTGTATAAACAGCAGTTATACTGCCATCCTTCATTACTTCATTTAATTTCGTTCTTAGTATATCCTCTAGGTTTCCTAGACCTGATTTAAAATTTTCTTCATTCATAACCGCAAGTTCTTTAATAATAATGTTTTTAAGCTGGAACTCTCGCTTGGTTACTTCTTCTTTCGCTTCCTTGCTATCTGTTAAAATTTGAAACTGAATTCGTACAAAGCTGCCATCTTCAAGGTCGGTGGTGATTTCAGGAGATTCATATGAATATTCAACTACTTCGTCAATTGTTAGTTCTTTACCTTGAA
Organism: Oceanobacillus zhaokaii; assembly: GCF_003352005.1. Classification (GTDB taxonomy): domain Bacteria; phylum Bacillota; class Bacilli; order Bacillales; family Amphibacillaceae; genus Oceanobacillus; species Oceanobacillus zhaokaii. The sequence continues at coordinate 1,823,448 of NZ_CP024848.1, read as the reverse complement.
CATTTTCTCCAGAAGAATTTAATACTACTACTAACGCAGCAATAGCCGCGATTAATAATAATACGAGAAAGATAATCATTGCTTTAATCGGCTTACTCACTTTTCTTCACCTGCCTCAATATGAATACTTTGTAATCCAATAGTTTGATAATATGCAGTAACTAATTGAATCACTTCTTTTTCTGTATTCTTCACCACTAGCTTCTTACCATTTAATAAAGTAATTGTTGTATCTGGCAAAGCCTGAATTTGTTCAATCAAGATAGCATTCAATATAAAGGCCTCACCGTTTAAACGGAATAATTGAATCATAAAATTGGCAGGAGTGTGCTACTAAAATAGCATAAATAGTAACCCACTCCCTACCCCCTTATTATCGTTTTAAGTTTACTAATTCCTGTAAGATTTCATCCGAAGTTGTAATAATTCTCGTATTTGCCTGGAATCCACGTTGTGCTGTTATCATTTCGGTAAATTCTTCGGCAAGGTCAACGTTTGACATTTCTAGGGAACCACTGACTAGTGCGCCAACTCCATTAGTGTCTGGAGTGAATATGTCAGTTCCATTTTGCAAAGCGACACGACCGGCATTGGGTGAGTCCATATATAGGTTACTTCCTGATAGCTGAAGACCTGATGGGTTTGAAAATTTAGCTAGTGTAATTTGTCCAGCAATACGTGTATTATTATTTGCATCAATATAATTCACTGTCCCATTAGATGAAATACTAAAGCTTTGCGCGTTTTCAGGTATTTCAAGTCTATCTTGTTGATTTCCTATAACATCATTAGTAGCAGGAAATCCCTGTAAATAGTAGCCATCTGGGTTAACGATGTAGCCATTATCATCTAAATAAAAATTCCCAGCACGAGTGAAGTAAGTCTCATCGCCACCAGCACTTAACACAAACATACCATCCCCCTCAATTGTTAGATCTAAAGGATTATTCGTAGTTTGACGGAAACCCTGCGTATGAATATTATCGATTGAACCGATTTGTGAGCCAAGTCCAACCTGTACCGCATTACTCCCACCACGACTTCCTGGTATTGGTGCTTGTGCACCAGTTGTTGTTTGTGCCATCATATCCTGGAAAGTAACACGGCCTTTTTTAAATCCGGATGTATTTACATTGGCAATATTATTACCAATAACATCTAATTTCGTTTGGAAGTTCTTCATTCCTGAGATCCCTGCATACATTGAACGTAACATTCTATCATTTCCCCTTTATTGGTTTAATATAGTTAGCTGTATCCATCAGTCAACAGCTTTATGGCCTCCCAATTGGGTCCAGCCTAATCATTAATTAAAATCGTTCCGTTAATATTCGTAAAAATTCTGCTTGTTGCTTCTTCTCGATCCATTGCTGTAACAATCGTATTGTTCTTAGCGCTAACTAATAGTGCTGCATGGTCCATTACAACTAATGAATCAGTAATTCCTTTTTGTTTCGCCTCTAACATTTTTGATTCCAAGGTTTGCCATTGCTTCTCATTTAAATGAATATTTCTTTCACTCATACGCTCACTGGCATGCTTACTGATTTTTAATGTCGACTGTTCCGCTAAAACATCTTTAAATGCTGTTTTTGGCTCAGCATTTTCTGTCTTCTTTGTTGCAGGTAACTGTAATTTATATTGTTGTGCTACTTGATGTATACGGTGATCCATTGTATATTTCACCCCCTATTCAGCAGCATCCTCCTTAGCATCTGAAGTACTAACTTTTAATGCTGCATCAGCATAAATCTTTTCCCCATTCTCCAGTTCTAAGATTGCCCAGCCTTCCTTTTGACTTACTGCAACAACGGCACTTGTTTTTTCACCAAGAGACTCACCAGTATCTGGATCAAATGCCTGATATGTAACTTCCTTGCCAATCATATGACTATATTGGATGACAGGAGAAATTAATTGACTTTGAACAAGATTATCAATTGAGCTAGAGATATTCATCATTTGCTCCAATGACGTTAATGAAGTCATTTGTTCTATCATTGCCTGGCTGTCCATTGGTTGGGTTGGATCTTGATTCTGCATCTGTGTCATCAATATTTTTAAGAAACCATCTTTGTCCAGTGTCGGACTCGGTTCTCTTGTTGTTTTCTGATTCGATAAATATAATGACGGATCGATTGTATTCATCCGATACACCTACACTTTCTCATTCAACAGCAATTCACGAAATTGAGTTTCAGACTCCTCATCAGGATAACGTTGTTCATGTTGCTCTTGATAGCTCGATTCATTTTCTTCCTTCTGATTCATTTGCTGATCTTTTGATTCTTTCATTTGCTCACTATTTTGCTGCATTATTGATTCTTGCTTTTCAATTACTACTTGGTTTGGCGTAAACATATGTTTCAATTGATTCATGCTGGACTCTAATATTTCTTTCGTAGCTTGTGATGTTACGATTATTTTCAAAGTCATTTCACCATCAATTTGTGTTAAACGAAGTCTCATTTCACCCAAATTATTTGGGTTCAATGTAATGGAAAATTGACTTGTACCATTGGGCATCGTTAAAAACTTACTCGATTTAACAATAGTTTCAAATTGCTCCATTACTTGTTGAGCAGTGGACTGCATGTCGCTTGTTTGAGAACGATTAATGTGAATCGCATATTGCTCCAATTTCTGCAATGATGCTGCTGGCATAAATTCGACCGTTTGGGTCAATACTCGTTCTGGTTGCGACTGATTTTCCAAAGATTTCCCTAACCATTTCACAACATCCTGTGTAGTAACATTAGAATTCATATTGTACATTTGCTTTGCTGCTACATCCTGTCTTTTTTGAAAAACTTCAACTAAACCTTTCCAAATTAATTGCTCTCTTGACTCTTCACTTTTCAATATTGATTGAGTTGCTGAATGATTACTAGATTTAATATCCTGTTTTTCAAGTGCTGACCACTGTTGAAGCAACTCGAGAAGTTTGGGTGCTATTTTTGATAAGTCCTTCTCATTTTGAACTTGTGATAAAAGGCTTTGTGCATCCGTATATACTCTTGTTAATTGCTCTTGGACAACAGATGAATGACTATCAATACCTTCATTTAGATTCTGAGAGAGTTGTGCTCCATTTATAAAGTTAGTTGCAATTGTCCTAGGTGTCTCCACATATTGCTTAGGTTTTTCAGTGGCTAGTTCACTCTGCTCTATTATTTCTATAATGCGGTCAACTAATGGCTCAGAATGTAATAATGGTTCTGATGCATTACTCTGAATCTCTGCCTGTATTGATGTAATGGTAGATTCATTAAAGCCAGATGTTTGTGGGAAATATTTTTGTAATTCATTTACAACTAAATTTATATTAATTTCCGAACCAGTTTCATTAGAATGCATTTTAAGTTGTTCCAGCAGTTTACGAAGTTCATGTAGATTTCCTAAAGTATTATAATTGAGCTGTTCATCAGTAACTAGTGATTCTATTCCCATGTTCATTGTACGGGATACTTCATCATTTCCCCACATTCTGACTCCAGTATTTTCTACTCCAAAATCTTGGGTTGATGTAGTTATCTCTGAGAGTGCATTTTCTAGTTTATCTAATGTGTATGGTGGGATATGTACATCCATTAGATCAATTGAAATCAATTTTGATTCATCCTGTGAGTTTGGTTGATTCAACTTACTTAAGCTTTCATCTATCGAAATATTTAGGTCTATTGATTTCCTAACTTTCGATTCTACTTCATCATTCGATAACCTCACTGAATCACTTTCAATACCAAAATCTTTTGTGGATCTCACTGCTTTTAACCGTTCTATGCTTTGAATTCCCATCATTGACGCGAGATCATTTTTGTTCGAACCAAACATGCTTGCAATTTCTACATTTGCATGTTCTTGGTCAATGTCTAAATGGTTAACAGCCGTTTCATTCTTTAACATGTTTGATAGTGGCTCAGTTACATATTCTTCCATCAATAATTCGTGTTCAATTGAACTTAAATTCATCATTTTATCTTCGCCGGTATTTGCAAGATTTTGAGGTAGTTCATACTGTGGTATTTTCCGTTCGTTTATCAAGACATTTTTAAACGATGAAAGATTATTGCTTGTATTTCCAGAATTATGCTCAGTCAAATTATTTGCTGATTGTTTATTTCGAAAAATCATATCAAGCGCGTTCACTTTTTCACCTCCCTTCAAGTCTTTTGTTTAATTCTCTGTCTCTAGTAATAATTGCGTAAGTTCAGCTGCAATCTGCGTATCCATTTCTTGTAATATACTTCCTCTTACTTTATTTGAAACAGCCAACAGAATGTTTACTGCAGTTTCTCTATCAAGACTTTCTAGTATTGCCGCAGACTGTTCTCCATCCATTTCTTTATAGGCGTTCGCAACGACCGCTATCGAATCATCTGTTTGCTGTACTGTATCTCCTTCAGATGCAGTAGATGATACACCTTCTTGATTATTTTCAAATTTTACTATTTCTTGTTCTAGTTCATCAATAGTAGCCTCGAGAATACGTATATCTTGATTTAGAATCTCAATTTCAGTATCTTTTTCTTCAATTGCAGATTGGATATTATCTGCTGTTTTGCCTTCTTTTTCAGTGGAATCTGTTTCAGTAACTGAAATGATGCCAACTTTCTCTTTTGTCCAATCCATTACATCCACACCTGCTATTTCTAGAATTACAATGATTAGTATAGCAGCAATGATAATTGGGATTATTATTGCAAAAAGAAAGCCTATAATTGGATTTCGCTTATCCTTGACTTGGTTCGAACCATTTGTTTGTCCTGCCATTTTCTCACCCATTTTTGTCGCTTAAATATTGATTCATTGAAATTTCGTCCATAAATGTTTTTTCAAATTGCTTTGCTTCATTTGCTTCTGTTTCTTTGCGTAATTCAATGATTTTCTCGAATTTCTTTACTTCAACATGTGCATCTGTTAGTTTTAATTGTTTTGTTTCCATGTCTGCTCTAGCTTTTTGTACATTTTTCTCAACTAATACTATTTGGTTATTTAACTGTTGAATGTAATTTACTTGATCGATGATTCTATCCAATGCAGTTGTTGTTTGAATATATTGATCATAGGTTTCCTCAGCCGCTTCTTTTTTCTTTAATAAGATATATAGCTCTGATGCAACTTTTTCGAAGACATCCATTGCTTGATAATAGACCTTTTGTGCAGCTTTTTTTTCATTTTCACGTATATGTAGAATTTTCGAGAAAACAACTGTATCAGCCATTAATTAATGCCCCCATTTAACAATTCTTTCATAGCTTCGATTGATTCACTTAATGTTCTATACTCAAAAACGTCTTGTTTTAGAAAGGCTTGAATCTTCGGGTAATAAGAAATCGACCGATCAATTTCCTGATTGGTGCCACGTTTATATGCACCAATATTAATTAACTCTCTATTCTCCTCATAAGTAGCGAGTATGGTACGAAGCTCTCCCGCAATTTCCTTATGTTCCCTATCCACAATTTGGTTCATCACACGACTTATAGATTTAAGTACGTTGATAGCAGGATATTGTCCTCTTTCTGCTATTTTTCGATCCATAACAAAGTGGCCATCTAAAATCCCTCGTACCGCATCTGCAATCGGTTCATTCATATCGTCGCCATCGACTAACACAGTATAAAAAGCAGTAATCGTGCCAAATTCATTTGTTCCACTTCTCTCTAGAAGCTTTGGTAAGACTGAGAACACAGATGGTGTATACCCTTTAGTAGTCGGTGGCTCGCCAATTGCAAGGCCTATTTCTCTTTGCGCCATCGCAACGCGTGTGACAGAATCCATCATTAAGTTAACTTGATAGCCTAAGTCACGAAAATATTCCGCAAAGGCTGTCGCTGTATAGGCTCCTTTAATTCGCATCAATGCCGGCTGATCGGATGTAGCTACAACGACGATAGACTTTTTCAGCCCTTCTGGCCCGAGGTCCTTTTCGATAAACTCACGGACCTCACGGCCACGTTCACCAATTAGCGCGATAATGTTTATATCTGCGCCACTGTTACGGGCAATCATTCCGAGTAATGTGCTTTTTCCAACGCCACTTCCAGCGAATATCCCTACTCGTTGTCCTTTACCTACCGTTAATAAAGAATCAATTGCTTTGACACCAACTTGAATCGGCTCATCTATTGGCGGGCGCAGCATAGGATTAGGTGGTGCGTTTTCTGTTAAGTAATCAGCCATTCCCTTTGGCAGTGGTGATTCATCTAATGGCTTTCCTAGTGAATCAACAACATTACCAATCATACCGCGCCCAATTTTTACACTTAAAGATTTTCCCGTAGATTCAACAATGCAACCAGGCCCAATTTCTGTCACTTCAGAATACGGCATCAGGATAATTCGTTCGTTATTAAATCCGACAACTTCAGCAAGTATAGGCTTTTTTTCATTATTAGAAGTACGGATATAACATACATCACCAATATTCGCTTGAGGTCCAAGTGATTCAATCATCAAACCAACAATACGTAATACCTTCCCATAATACTTATATGTATCAGCCTGTTCAATTGCTGAAACGTAGTCTAATAATTTCATTGCTTAATCTCCACTCGACAGTTCTAACAAAACCTTGCGAATCTGGTTTAATTGTGTATCAATGCTTGCATCTATTCTCCCAAATGGATGCTCGATAATGCACCCATTTTCGGATAAATCTTCTTTTACATAGAGCGATAATTTCGATTCATTTCCCAATAAATTAACAAGCTCCTGTTTCTGCTCAAAAACAGTCTCATAATTCTGAGGATGTAAATAGATAGTAATTGTCGATTGATCCTCTATTTCCTTAACAGCTGATTTGACGATTTTTAAGAAAGCTGCTGGACTTTCTGTAAGGCTCGTTTTGATAATTTTCTCTGCTACATTAACTGCCAATTGTGCTATCATGTCCTCGCTTTTTTCCAGTGCTGCATGGTAATCTTTCGTTGCAGATTCCACTATGGCGTTTGCCTGTTCTATTTTTTTTTGATATTGAATTCGAACATCTGACTCAGCGGATTCAAACCCTGCAGAATATCCTTCTTTTTTTGCAGATTCGATCCAATTTAATTTTTCCTGTTGCCATTGACTTTTTTCTTGCTCAATTTCTGCCTTCGTTGCTTCGAGCAATGAACCTTTTCTTTTTTCAAATTCAGCAAGTTCGGCTTTTGCTTTTTCTACCTGTTCATTTAATGTTATAACGTCTTTCTCTTCTATTAGCTGTTCATTTTGTTGTTCTTCTCTTCGTAACTCAATTGGCTTTATTTCTATTATCCTGCGGTTTGAAGTTTGAGATTGATCAGATTTAGACAATGATATCGTCTCCTCCACCACGTGCAATAACTATTTCACCAATATCCTCTAATCTCCGAATAATTGCAACAATCCTCGTCTGTGCTTCTTCAACATCTCGTAGTCGTACAGGTCCTAAATATTCCATCTCTTCTTTAAACGTATCCGCCATCCGTTGTGACATGTTTGTAAAGACGATTTGTTTCACTTCATCACTAGCAACTTTTAAAGCAAGACGCAGATCATCATTTTCTACTTCACGGATAACACGTTGGATCGCACGGTTATCTAAAATAACAATATCCTCAAATACAAACATCCGTTTTTTGATTTCTTCAGCAAGTTCCGGGTCCTGTACTTCAAGTTCATCAAGAATGGTGCGCTCCGTACTGCGATCAACACCGTTCAATACTTCGACCACTGCTGCAATTCCGCCCGTTTGTGTAAAGTCTTCCGTGAGAGAGGACGAAAGATTTCTTTCTAATACCTGTTCAACTTGGCTGATTATCTCAGGTGATGTAGAATCCATCGTCGCGATTCGTTTAGCGATATCAGCCTGCATTTCCTGAGGTAGGGACGAAAGTATTTGTCCCGCTTGTTCTGAATCAAGATAAGAAAGGATAAGCGCTATCGTTTGAGGATGTTCTCCTTGAATAAAATTTAAAACCTGCTGTGGATCAGCTTTTCTCGCAAAGTCAAAAGGTCTTACCTGCAGCGAGGAAGTAAGGCGATTAATAATATTAGAAGCTTCTGTTTTTCCGAATGCTTTTTCTAATACTGTTTTAGCGTAACCAATCCCTCCTTGGGAAATATAGTCCTGTGCAACAGCAACTTGATGAAATTGTTCAATAACATCTTCTTTTAAACTCGATTCTACTTTTTTCACAGAGGAAATCTCTAAGCTTAGCTTCTCAATTTCTTCCTCCGTTAGATGCTTATATACTTGAGCTGAAACATCTGGACCGAGAGAAATTAAAAGAATTGCCGCTTTTTGTTTTCCAGTTAATGAACCTTTATGTCTAACCATCTAACAATCCTCCTAATCTTGTCCCATCCAGCTTCTTAAAAGTTTAGCAAATTCTTCTGGTTTTTCTTTAGCTATTTTTTCCAATTGCTTTCTCCGTATATCGGATTCTGATTGTTCCGCATGTTGAATATCAGGTACTTCTGGGATCAGAGGTTCAGTAACCAACATTTCTTCTTCCACAATTTCCTCCTTATTTCTGTTTCGTATAAGAAGTATGATTAATAAAATTATAATTGCTAGCAATATTCCTCCAACTACATACATCCATGTTGGGATTAACGGTGTACTTACTTGTGGCGCTGTTACACCACCGGTAAACTCTTGAAACACAATTGAAGTGTTTTCGGTTGTTGTCTCACTTTCGAATTCTTCATCAATCGATGTTGCAATAATCGAATCTAAAATAGAGGCAATACCTTGTTCCACTGCGCTTTGATCCTGTGATGATAAGTATTCAACCTCTGTTCCACTTGAATTCCTGGCACTATCAACAGCAACTTGAATTCCTAAATCTCTAATTTTATATGGACTTTCTACAATCTCTTTTCGTATACGATTAAATTCATAATTTATTGTTTCTTTATCGAGCTCATAGTCGCCATCACCATTACCATCTTCTGCAGCTTGAAAATTTGTTACATCTTCGTCTCCTGTTCCCGGAACGCCGCCCTCTGCAGCATTGCCGGCATAAGATTCCTGAATCGTTTCTAGACTGACAGGAAGTCCCTCCATATTTTCAAGGTCCACTGGTTCCACTAGCTCTTCTGCTCTATTTTCTTGAGTAAAATCAACATCAGCAGTTACGGAAACAATTACATTATCCATTCCTACCATCATGCCAATCATTTGTTGCAGCCTCTGTCTAATATCTCGTTCGATATCTTGCTTTATCGCTTGCTGACTACTATAAACATCTTGTGCTGCAAATCCGCTATCTAATGTTCGATCAAAATACTCGAAATACTGATTCATGATAACAATATTATCTTCTGGTAAATTTGGCACAGCCTTTGAGACAAGCGTATATAAAGACTCAATTTGACTTCCTTTGAATTCGTATCCAGGCACTGTCGTCAACACAATGGATGCACTAGCTTCATCAACGGTCTCGTTTGCAAAAACCGGCTTTTCGGGCATATTAATCATGACTTGTGCATTTTCAATCCCATCAATGCCTGTCATTAAGTTAGCCAGCTCCGATTGCATCGCATCAAGTTTCATTATATTAAACTCATTATCTGTTATCCCAAAAGAAGAGTTCTCACTAAAAAACGAATAGTCAATATTTCCACTACTCGGTATGCCTTGACCTGCTAAGTCAACTAACAGTGTATCAACTTGTGCTTCAGGTACGGAAATCGTTGTACCGCCATCTTCTAACTCATAGGGTACACCTTTTGAATCTAACTCAGTTTTGATTTGTCCGACTTCTTGCAATGACAAATTATTATACAATGTGACAAATTTTGTGTTATTAACAAATAGGGAAATTCCAATTATTAAGAGTACAACAATTAAAACAGACCCTATAAATACCCCTTTCTGGCTTTTCGTTCGTTTCGTCCAGAAAGCAGTTAGATTTTCTTTCCATTTGGTTATCGTTTCATTCATATGTTCCCCCACCAACGTGCAATATGTTCACAATATAAGTTTGATATACTTTTACTTGAAGTTTGTTACATTACCTAAACCTGCATACGCATTATTTCATTATAGGCATCGATAACCTTCTTTTGAATTTGCACGGTAGCTTCAAGTGTAATACTAGATTTTTGTGCCGTAATCATTACATTATGTAAATCGTCAATGTTTCCCGCTGCCAATGCTTCAGTTGCTTTATCCGACTCCAACTGAACATTATTTAGATTTTCAATTGCGCCCTTTAATGTATCGGCAAAATTTGTTTGTGCTTCTTTCGGCGTAATCGGTGCATTTCCAATCATTTGTTGTGTAGGATTCACCTGTGATATATTGCTGAATAATGTACTCATTATATAGATCCCTTCTTATTTACCAATCTCTAATGCCTTCATCAACATACTTTTACTGGCATTCAATGCTGTAATATTTGCCTCATATGACCTTGTGGCACTCATTAAGTCTACCATTTCCTGTAATGGGTCTACATTTGGCATTTGAACATACCCAGCTTCGTTAGCATCGGGGTGTGTCGGATTGTATACAACCTTAAACGGATTATCATCCGCCCTAATTTCCGATACCGTTACATTTGAAATTGAGGAACTTTTATTCGTCGCATATTTTAATATAGAATTAAAGTTATTCTCACCAGATTCCATTACAACTACTTTTCTTCGATAGGGTTCATACTCACCATTTTCATTTACTGTTGCCCTGGTTGTTTGTGCATTTGCAATGTTTGAGGATACGACATCCATCCGTAATCGCTGTGTTGTTAATGCACTAGCACTAGCGTTAATTGCATTAAAAATCGACACAATTAATTACCTCCTCTTAAAACTGTTTGCAGACTACCAAACTTACCATTTATACGATCCACTAAACTATTATAATATATTTGATTCTTTGCCATTTCTGCCATTTCAACATCTACATCAACATTATTTCCATTATTATTGTAAGTCGTATTATCATTGGTAACTACTTGATATGGTTTGAACGTTGTTTGATTAAACGGAATGTGTTTTGAATGGGTAGTTTTCGGTTTGAACGAGGATTCAAGGGTATTATTTAATACATTTTTGAATACTACATCTTTTGATTTATAGTTCGGTGTATCGATATTTCCTATATTAGTAGAAATTGCGCGATTTTTAGCGGATGAATAATCAAGTGATTGCTCTAGTTTTTGAATGGTTCCACTAAATAACCCCATAATAAATCTCCTCCTATTTATTTTAGAAATGACGGTCAATAAAACCTTCTTTCATACGAATATTGTAATTTATAAAAGAGACAAAGTCTACTGATTTTCGACAAAATATACAGTTTGGAAACAAATGGTTCTTTTGAACTATTTTATTAATAGGTAAAACGGCCTAATCAATATATATATATATAATGCTCATTCATCTAATATTATGTCATTATACTAGTGAATCTTAAACCACCTTATTGTTAATAGTAAATTAGACTTAGTTAATTTGGCTTAAATTGAGAGCGAACTTAATCCTTTAATTTCGTCAACATAGTACCATTACTTAATTAAAAACATAGGCATTATTTCTAATGTTATTTATTGCTATGTGCATAAATCTAAAAAAGCTACGACTCATTTATTTATGAGTCCTAGCTTTTTTTAGATTTATCTTGTACGTAATTTTTCAAGTTCTACTAAGAATTTATCGTTTAGCACTTTAATATAAGTACCCTTCATACCTAATGAACGCGATTCGATAACACCAGCACTTTCAAGTTTACGTAAGGCATTAACAATTACAGATCTTGTAATTCCCACTCTATCTGCAATTTTACTTGCTACTAGAAGCCCTTCGTTACCGTTTAGTTCTTCAAAGATGTGATCAATTGCTTCTAATTCACTATAAGATAATGAACTAATCGCCATTTGTACAACCGCTTTACTTCTCGCTTCCATTTCAATTTCTTCAGTTTTCTCATGTAAGATTTCCATACCAACAACCGTTGCACCATATTCTGCAAGTAATAGGTCATCATCATTAAAGGTATCGTTCACTCTTCCAAGTACAAGCGTTCCTAGACGTTCCCCTCCACCAATAATAGGTACAACTGTTGTTAAACCGTTTTTGAATAAATCTTTGTTTTCAACAGGGAACACAGACTGTGGGCTATCGATATCAAGGTTTGCTGTTGTTTCATGAATGCTTGAAAGTCCTTGCGTATATTCTTCTGGGAATTGTCTTTCTTCAAGCATTTTTTTCATGCGTTCGTTTTCAACTTCTTTTGTTACCGCAAAACCTAATAACTTACCTCTTCTGCTAAGAATATAAATATTTCCCTCGATTACATCTCTTAAAGATGCAGACATATCGTTAAAATTCACCGATTTTCCTGTTGCCTTTTGTAACATTGCATTAATTTTTCTTGCGCGATCTAATAATTCCATGATAATCCTCCATTCAATTGTTTCATGTTATAGTATGAATTGACTTAAGTCTTTGTTTTGTACAATACTTTTTAATTTTTGGTCTACATAGTTCGGAGTGATTTCAATTTTCTCCATTGTTATTTCAGGTGATTCAAATGATAGATCCTCTAACAGTTTTTCCATTATCGTATGAAGCCTTCTTGCGCCAATATTATCTGTATCCTGATTTACTTGAAATGCAATCTCAGCAAGCCTATCTATAGCTTCGTCTGTAAAAACAACATCTATACCTTCTGTTTTTAATAATGCTTGATATTGTTTAATTAACGCATTTGAAGGCTCTGTTAAAATCAGTCTAAAATCCTCGGTCGACAACTTTTCAAGCTCCACTCGAATCGGAAATCTTCCCTGCAGCTCAGGTATTAAATTAGAAGGTTTCGCAATATGAAATGCGCCCGCCGCAATAAACAACATATGATCCGTTTTGACTGGACCGTGTTTCGTAACAACAGTGGAGCCCTCAACTATTGGCAGAATATCCCGTTGGACTCCTTCTCGCGAAACATTTGCCATATTTTCACCTTTACTTACTACTTTATCAATTTCATCAATAAAGATAATGCCAGCCTGTTCCGCTCGCTCTATTGCTATCTGGGCTACTTCTTCCATATCTACTAGCTTCTGTGCCTCTTGGTGTGTTAACACCTTTCTTGCTTCCTCGACAGGTAGTCTTCGTTTCTTTTTCTTACTTGGCATAAACTGTCCAAAAGCATCCTGCATATTCATGCCCATATGTTCCATACCCGATCCTTGCAACATATCAAACATAGATGGAGGCACTTCTTCGATTTCAACAGTGATCATTTGATCTTCAAGTTCTCCAAGTGCAAGTTTATGCTCGACTTGCCTGCGTTTGTTCTTAATATCTTCATCCTTGTCACTTGCATCATTTTCAGCTTGATCTGATTCTTGATTAGAAAAAAACATTTCAAACGGATTTTTAATGCCTGCTTGTTTCTTAGTCTGTGGAACTAATAAACTGACTAGCTTTTTGTTCGCTTTTCGCTGTGCTTCATCCATTACTTCATGCATTTTCTCTTCTTTAATCATTCGTACAGCCATCTCTACTAAGTCACGCACCATCGATTCTACATCACGGCCAACATAACCAACTTCTGTGAATTTAGTTGCTTCGACTTTTACAAATGGCGCACCAACAAGCTTCGCCAATCTTCTAGCAATTTCTGTCTTCCCAACTCCTGTAGGTCCAATCATTAAAATATTCTTAGGCATAATCTCTTCTTTTATCGCATCATCAAGCTGCATTCTTCGATAACGATTCCTAAGTGCAACAGCAACGGCTCTCTTTGCACTCTTTTGTCCGATGACATACTTATCCAACTGGCTTACAATTTGTTTTGGAGTGTAATCAATTCCCATGCTTTAGAAAGACCTCCCTTATTATTCAAGTACCTCTAAAGTAATATAATCATTTGTGAATACACAAATTTCACTAGCAACTTCTAACGCTGTTTGTGCTATATCTTTAGCAGATAACCCACTTGAATGTCTTACTAAAGCTCTTCCTGCGCTGAGTGCATAATTACCACCTGAACCAATTGCAAGTATTCCATCATCAGGCTCGATCACTTCCCCAGTTCCAGAAACTAAAAACATATGCTCTTTATTCATCACAATCAGCATTGCTTCTAATTTTCTCAATACTCGATCACTCCGCCATTCTTGCGCTAAGTCAACAGCAGCACGTGTTAAATTACCGTTAAAGGCTTCTAGTTTTCCTTCGAATTTCTCAAATAATGTAAACGCATCTGCTACTGAACCAGCAAAACCCGCTAAAACTTGACCTTCAAACAGTGTTCTAACTTTCTTTGCCTTGTGTTTCATTATTACGGAATTGCCTAATGTAACTTGACCGTCGCCACTCATAGCGCACTTTCCATTATGTTGAATAGCAAAAATAGTGGTAGCATGCATTTCATTTGTCAAAAACGATCACCTCTTTAGTAGCATTTAATCATTTGCTCTTGGATGACTCTTCATGTACACATCTCGTAAATGATCTTTTGTTACATGAGTATAGATTTGAGTGGAAGATAAATTATCATGCCCGAGTAGTTCTTGCACGGTACGGAGATCAGCACCTTCATTTAGTAAATGAGTTGCAAATGTATGCCGTAATTTATGTGGGTGTACATGAACAGTTAATGCCGCATTATCAACCATCTTATTCAGAATAAGTCGTATACCTCTTACTGTTAGTGTTCTACCACGTGCATTTAAGAATAGAGCGTCCGTTTCTATTCCTGATTTTTCCAGTAGCTTCTGTCTGCCTTCTTGTATGTACGTCTCCAAGGCAATTTCTGCATACCTTCCAAAAGGAACATAACGCTCTTTCCGACCCTTCCCTTTAATAAAGATGGTACCAATTGTAAAATCAATGTCGCCTAACTTAATGCCTTGACATTCACTTACTCTTATACCAGTACCATAAAGAGTTTCCAAGATTGCCTGATCACGTTGGCCTAAAGGTTCCGTCATATCACTTACTTCAAACAGCTTTTCTAGTTCCTCCATATATAAAAAACCTGGAATCGGTTTCGTTGTTTTAGGTAATGTTATTTGAATAAACGGATTGGTTTCAACTTGCTTCTCCCGTTCCATGAATTTATAAAAACTACGTAACGAAGAGATTTTTCTTGATACAGATCTTCTACTTAGTTTTTGATTATATAAATTCGTTAGGAACAATCGAACAACTTGATGATTAACATCGTTCAATTGATGAATCCCTTCTTGATTTAAAAATCCTGAGAAAGATTCCAGATCACTCTGATAACACTTCACGGTATACGGAGAAGCGTTTTTTTCTATCTGCAAATATTCAACAAATGATTGAAACTGAGTAAAGAATTCTTCCATTTTATGCACCTCAATAGGACTGCGAATAAATCATACCATACAAATCTTACTGATGCAATAAATTTGACTAAATTGCAACAAAATTCTGAAT
This sequence comes from Oceanobacillus zhaokaii, assembly GCF_003352005.1. Taxonomy (GTDB): domain Bacteria; phylum Bacillota; class Bacilli; order Bacillales; family Amphibacillaceae; genus Oceanobacillus; species Oceanobacillus zhaokaii. The sequence goes on along the minus strand of NZ_CP024848.1, from coordinate 1,808,064 downwards.
CGTAGCCAATTATGTATTAATGGTATTTTTCAAACGATTTGTTAATTTAGCTAATAAACTAAATTCGACCTACCAAAGCGATATTATAAATCCTTGAAACTGATTAGTCAACAAATATTAACGGTTTAACTGCCGATAAAGCGATTTAGTGAATTTTTTGTGAATCACCTTTATTAAAATGAATTGCTAATTTATTATTTCTAAATAGTTTTACCAAAATTCAATAAGTTAAACATCATTCATTTTTTTATGAAATTTTATTAAGAATCCGTTTTTACTAAACAAAACAATACTGCCCATCTTAAGCGATGGACAGTATTGAATTAGTTTTGTTCGTTTTCTTTATAGTCACAATTTGTACACTGCACTTGTGTTTCTTTCTTACTTTTCTTCTCTACTAAAAGCGAGTCACACTTCGGACATGGTCTAGCAATTGGTTTATCCCATGATACGAAGTCACATTCAGGGAATCGGTCACAGCCGTAGAAAGTTCGGCGTTTCTTAGATTTACGTTCTACTACGTTTCCTTCTTTACATGTCGGACATTTAACCCCAATTTCCTTTAAGATTGGTTTCGTATTCCGACACTCCGGAAAATTAGAACAAGCTAGGAATTTTCCATATCTTCCCATTTTATAAACCATTTCATGTCCGCAATTTTCACAGTCAATTCCAGCCGGTTCATCTTTAATCTCAATTTTTTCCATTTCTTTTTCTGCAGTTTCAAGTCGTTTACTAAATCCTTGGTAGAAATCATCGATTATCGTAACCCATTCTCGTTTACCATCTTCAATCGAATCTAGATCAGCTTCCATTTTTACTGTAAAATCAACATTAATGATTTCAGGGAAAAATTCTTCCACTAATTCATTAACGATTGTTCCGAGTTCGGTTGGCATAAATCGTTTATTATCAATTGATACATATCCTCTACGTTGAATCGTATCAATGGTTGGAGCATAGGTTGATGGTCTGCCAATTCCTAGTTCTTCCATCACTTGCACGAGTCTTGCTTCCGTAAATCTTGGGGGTGGCTGTGTGAAGTGTTGGTTCGGTATAATTTCTTTCGTATCAACAACCATCCCTTCTGTTAAATTAGGGAGTAGCTTATCTTCTACTTTTTTATTATCATCTGTTCCTTCAATATAGATCTTCATAAACCCTTTAAATTTAATCTTTGATCCAGTTGCACGAAATTCAACGCCATTATTAACCAAATGAACGGTCATTGTATCCATTACTGCAGGAGACATTTGACTAGCCAAGAATCGTTCCCAAATTAGTTTATATAATCGAAACTGGTCGTTAGATAGTATTTCTTTCAGCGAGCTAGGTTCTCTTAATACCGATGTAGGGCGAATTGCCTCATGCGCATCCTGGGCCCCTTCTTTATTCTTTGAAGGTGCACTTGTGCCAAGATACTCCTTACCATGTTTTTCTAAAATAAAGCCCCTTGCTTCTTCTTTAGCAGTATCAGAAATCCTTGTTGAATCCGTTCGCATGTACGTAATTAGTCCTGTAATACCGCCTGCTTTTCTGCCAAGGTCTATTCCTTCATATAATTGCTGTGCAACCATCATTGTTTTTCTTGCTCGGTAGTTTAATTTACGAGCTGCCTCTTGCTGTAAGGAAGATGTAATGAATGGTTTAGGTGCATTCCGTTTACGTTCCCGCTTGTTAATTTTCTCAATTTTAAATTTATCATTAGCTAATTTCTTTGTTATTTCCTGTACATCTGCTTCCGTTTTCAATTCTTGCTTTTCCCCATCAAGGCCATAAAATGAACCTTCAAACGAGTCTTTTTCATTGAGGAAGGTTGCTTCGATTGACCAGTATTCTTCTGGTTTAAAGTTCTCAATTTCTTTTTCGCGATCCAAGATCATCTTAAGCGCAACAGATTGTACACGTCCAGCACTTAGCCCTTTTTTAACTTTTTTCCAAAGTAACGGACTAATGTTGTAGCCAACTAATCGATCAAGAATACGTCTTGCTTGTTGTGCATCCACTAAATCAAGATCAATTGACCTAGGATGTTTAAATGATTCCTTAATTGCATCCTTTGTTATTTCATTAAAGACAACGCGACATTCTGAATTTTCATCTACATTTAAAATATGAGCTAAATGCCAGGCAATTGCTTCTCCCTCTCTGTCGGGGTCGGCTGCGAGATATATTTTTTTAGCTTTTTTTGCCGATTTCCGAAGCTCTTTTAATACATCACCTTTTCCACGGATTGTGATATATTTTGGATTAAAATTATCCTCAACATCAACACCCATCTGACTTTTAGGGAGGTCGCGTATATGACCCATTGATGCTTTTACTTCATATTTTTTTCCTAAATAACGTTCAATTGTTTTTGCTTTTGCTGGCGATTCTACAATTACTAGATATTCCGACATAATAAATCCTCCTAAAATGAGGTTGACAATTAATATTTTAAAATCTTTCACTAATAGTAAGGATAGAAGCTGTATTTGTCAATCTTACTACTCTTATTAATTAAACACTCATATATCATTCTTAGAAAACTTGTTGATATGCTTAAATACATTTATTAATTGAGGAAGTGTTATAGACTTTCTCATCTGCTAACATAATCTTCATGTAAATAATGTAGATTGATAATTTCTAATACGTTCCCAATCTTCCATTATATCCTTTGCATCTGTAACTAACTTAGCTCCATCCTGAATCAGTTGATGACATCCCTTTGTTTGAGGAACTATTGGAGAACCAGGTACAGCATAAACTTCTCTACCCTGATCCAAGGCCTGATCGACAGTAATTAATGTACCGCTTCTTTCCGTTGCTTCAATTACTAATGTTCCAAAGCTAAGTCCACTTATTATACGATTCCTTTCAGGAAAATGATACTTAGCTGGCGGGCGATTAGGAGCGTATTCCGAGATAATTAAACCCTTTTCAGCAATTTGGTGAAACAAGGGGAGGTTTTGTTTGGGATAGACATGATGAAATCCACCTCCCAATACTGCGATGGTTTTTCCATTATTTTTAAGAGATGTTTGATGTGCAAAACTATCAATTCCTTTTGCCATCCCGCTTACAATTAACCAGTCGTCCCCCACTAATGGTTTTACGATATGCTCAACCTTCTTCATCGCCTCATTCGATGGGTTTCTAGTTCCTATTACACTTAATGAGGGTGTAAACGACAATAATGATACATCACCAATTGCATATAATACTAGTGGCGCATCTTTAATTGTATTTAACATACGAGGATAGTCTTCGTCAAGTATTGTGACAGTTTTGAAGTTTGTTGAATCTGCAGTTAATTGTTTGCGTATACCTACATTATGAAGATCCTGAAAGAATAATGTAGCATTTTTCATTGGCAAATAAAATTGTTCACTAATTTGTGTGGGGGATAGTGAATAGATTTTTAATAAAGTGGGATCTTGAAAGAGGATTATTCGGATTATTCTTCTTGTTAATCCACGACATCTACTAATATGTATTAGCCGTTTTCGTTGCGGGTTCAAACCATCACTTCCTTTTCTTATTAATTTATAAAACTGGAACCAACAACAAGAAGGTTAGGTTCCAGTTCTTCTATCTTATATTAAGTTCAAGAATCAATATTATTAATGGGTTTTACATTTTTCTGCTAGTCCATTTTCTTCTAATACTCTTATCATTGTTTCTCCCATAACAGCAGGTGTTTCTGCAACAGAAATTCCACTAGCTTCCATCACACGAATCTTTTCTGCAGCCGTTCCTTTCCCACCTGAGATAATGGCACCAGCATGTCCCATTCGTTTCCCTGGAGGGGCTGTAGCACCGCCAATAAAGCCAACAACAGGTTTATTCATATTTGCTTTCACCCATTCTGCAGCCTCTTCTTCTGCCGTACCACCAATTTCTCCAATCATGATTACCGCTTCTGTTTGATCATCTTCATTAAATGCTTTTAAAACATCGATAAAGTTTGTCCCATTTACAGGGTCCCCACCAATACCGACCGCAGATGTTTGGCCATAACCTGCTTGTGTTAATTGATGAACTGCTTCATATGTCAACGTACCTGAACGCGATACAACGCCAATATGACCTTTTTTATGAATGTAGCCTGGCATAATTCCTACCTTTGTTTCATCAGCAGTGATTACTCCCGGGCAATTCGGTCCAATAAGACGAGTTTTCTTGCCTTCCATATAACGTTTCACTTTTACCATATCTAACACTGGGATATGCTCTGTAATACAAATTACTAGATCTAACTCTGCATCAACGGCTTCGATAATTGCGTCTGCTGCAAATGGTGCTGGTACATAAATCACTGAAACCGTTGCACCTGTTTCATCTACCGCTTCCTGTAAAGTATTAAATACTGGGACACCTTCTACTTCTGTCCCACCTTTTTTAGGTGTTACGCCACCAACTATTTTGGTGCCATACTCTAGCATTTGTTTCGTATGGAATGTAGCTGTAGACCCTGTAATTCCTTGGACAATTACTTTTGTATCTTTATTAATATATACACCCATTTATATGCCGCCCTTTCTATTATTTACTATTTTACTAAAGAAACGATTTTTTCAGCGCCATCAGCCATAGAGTCTGCAGCTGTTATATTAAGACCAGATTCTTTCAAAATATTCTTCCCTAATTCTACATTTGTTCCTTCTAAACGAACAACTAGTGGAATTTCTAATCCTACTTGTTTTGTTGCTTCGACAACACCTTCTGCAATTACATCACACTTCATAATTCCACCAAAGATATTCACAAAAATTCCTTTAACATTAGGGTCAGAAAGGATAATCTTAAATGCTTCGGTTACTTTCTCTGCTGTTGCACCGCCTCCAACATCGAGGAAGTTAGCTGGATCACCGCCATAATGTTTAATGATATCCATCGTTGACATAGCAAGACCAGCACCATTAACCATACATCCAATATTTCCTTCTAAGGAGATATAACTTAAGTCATATTTTGATGCTTCAATTTCTTTTTCATCTTCCTCTTCTAAATCGCGCAATTCTTGAATATCTTTATGACGATACAATGCGTTATCATCAAAGTTAAGCTTCGCATCAAGTGCAAGAACTTCACCATCACCAGTTGTAACTAATGGATTAATTTCTGCAATGGAACAATCTTTTTCGACAAATGCTTGATAAAGACTTGTCATAAATTGTACTGCTTTATTAATTAATTCGTTTGGTATATTAATATTGAATGCTAGTCTACGAGCTTGATAAGGAGAGAGGCCGATAGCAGGATCAATTACTTCCTTAAAAATTTTCTCTGGAGACTCTTCAGCTACTTCTTCAATCTCTGTTCCACCCTCTTCAGAAGCCATCATGACAACACGAGAGGTTGCGCGGTCAAGTACAACACCCACATAATATTCTTTTTGTATGTCACAGCCTTCTTCAATAAGTAAGCGTTTAACTTCTTTGCCTGCTGGACCCGTTTGATGGGTTACTAGCGTCTTTCCTAATATTTCATTCGCATATGTACGAACTTCGTCCAAGCTTTTAGCGACTTTAACACCACCAGCTTTTCCGCGTCCTCCTGCATGGATTTGCGCTTTTACAACGGTTACATTTGTGCCTAATTTTTCAGCAGCTTCTACAGCTTCGTCCACCGTAAATGCAACAAATCCATTAGGAACCTTGACACCAAACTCACGCAAGAGTTCTTTGCCTTGATATTCGTGAATGTTCATCTTTCATCCTCCTATCAATTTAACTGCAACTTCATTGTATTAAAAATTGACAAAATAAACAAGAATTATAGAATAGATTAATAATTCAAGAAAGAGATGAAGTCAATTTTCATCCCTTTTTTCCATATTCTGATCCGCACGGTAAATAAAAGCGAAAACTTCCGCAACAACTTTATACAACTCTTCAGGAATTACTTCATTAATATTTATTTCTGCTAATAACTCTACTAGTGAAGCATCTTCTATAATAGGTACATTATTTTCTTTTGCCTTCTTAATTATTTCATCCGCAATCATACCTTTACCAGTTGCAGATACTCTAGGAGCATAATCAGTTTCCGCCACATATTTGAGTGCAGCTGCTTTATTACGTTTTTCAGTCATATTCGATAATCAACTCCACCGTTTGCTTGATCCGCTTTATAATTAACCAGTTTTGTCTTTATTTGTTCTTTCTCTGTTAGAGGTTTTATGGATACACTGGACAGATGATAATTAAGGTCCTCTAATCCTTTTTTAAGCAATGGTTGCAAAGCATCTGCACTCACCTTTAGCTGATGAAAATCATTAAAGATTGTAATCGAAATAGATCGTCTCTGAATATTCATATCGATTACTGTCTCTTTTAATTTAGCAAGATCTAGATAAAATAATATTCTACAAAATTCTGGATTAATTTCTCCATCTTCTGTTTTTCTACTTTCAAAATCTAACTTAATATCGTTGGTTAAGCCTAGTTTTTCAGCGGGGATTTGCAAGTTGGCTTGGATAAAATTAGTAGATTCCTGTACGGAATTAATTTGCATGCCACTGATAAAATGCAGTAACTTCGTAGCCGGTTCTTTCAATAATCCATCATTATTTTGCAACAAGTGGAGCAGCATTTCCTTGATTGTTGTTTGTTGAATTTGCTCGTTTGCAACTTGATTTTCATATGATATTCCAGTAAGTAAAAGCGTTTGATTAAGCTGTTGTAAAAATTGCTGTTTAGAAGTTGCTGTAAGAAATGCCTGATTTGTGTTAATTGACGACAGGATGTTTTCTAGCATTGTATATGTTTGTTGATTGCGCAACATATGCAATAATGTTCGAACCTGCGCTAATTGTTTCGGATTATTTTCTAACTCTATAATTACTTGTGCCATTTCCTTCCCTAAAAATGGCGTCAATTCTTGAACGAGCTTTTGCTTAAGTACTGTAAATGCCATAGCTGATAGTGCCGAATTCGTTGAAATAGCGTCAGTTAAATTACTTGCAGATGTTTGTAATAAACTATCAACTTGAGTAAGGATGGATGCTCGGTTAACATTCAGCTGTTTTAAGGTTTGAAATATCCTGTTAAAATCTAAATTAAATGGCAGTTTAGGGTCAATTAATGATTGATTTGTATCATTTCTCTGATTAGCATTAAACTGCTCTATTCCATAGGATATTGACTTCCAAGCTGATTCCCATGTAGTGAAGTCAATGTTTTGATTTATTGCCCCTAATGTTTTAAACAACTGGTATAATGGTTGACTGTTTGAATTAATTTGTTTAACCAATGTCGTATGAGGGTCAGTTGGCTTTTCAGTCAACTGACTTAATTGGTTTGCGAGTTCTGGGTGCAGATTATTTTTCCTTAACTGATTCAATAAATCTTTCATTGATTCAATTTGTGTTGTTGAATCAGCTGTCTGAAGTGCTTCGAATATATACTGATTAATAGGTAATTTCCGTGAAATCATTTCTGTTAATACATTTTGTGTCTGCGCATTACCCTTTTTTCTGTCCAATAGCTGAATAGCATCGATTAACTGTGTCTTATTAAAAGTAATGTTCCTATCTAAAAGCTGTTCTACCAATGCTATATTGGCTTTTGTTGTTTTTAACCCTAAATGCTTCAGTAAACGATCAGCATTTGTTTTTGTATGGCTTGTTAATGGTTTACCAATCACCTTTAACGGTATAACATTACCGGTTGACTGTACTTGGAAATGATACTTTTCACCGACCAGAAGATTAGCTTCAAGTTGAGCAGTCATTTTTTGCATTCCTAGTAGTATTTGTGCTTTATTATTAGGATATAATTGCAATATTTTTCCTTCAACGATTTGTCCAGTTCGCAATTTTTGTTGAGGTTCTAATGCTGGATTAATTCGTGTTCCTACTATTTTATTAATACTCACGGAGACTCACTCCCTTACCTATTCATAATCTATAACAGCTCACCTCATGATATAGTAAGTACATCCCGCACTGGAGCAAACGACTTTCTATGATATGGTGTTGCTCCATATGCTTTTAACATGTCCATATGATGCTTTGTGCCATAACCCATATTTGAAATGAAATCATAATTTGGATATTTTTGATGTATTTCTTTCATTAATATGTCACGTGATACTTTTGCTAAAATACTTGCCGCTGCAATACTAATACTTTTTGCGTCCCCTTTGATGATTGACTCGGATGTGCAAGGGAGACCATTTAGATGGACCGCATCAATTAGTACATGATCTGGTTTCGGTTCGAGCTGATTGACAGCTTCTCTCATTGCTAATTTTGTTGCCTCAAATATATTAACTTCATCGATTGTTTCATTGCTAATGATAGAAACTCCATAGCTAATAGCTTCCTTTTTAATGATAGAATAAAACTTTTCTCTTGTTGCTTCATTTATTTGCTTGGAATCATTTAATCCAAGCAGTTTAAAATCGTGTGGCAAGATAACTGCTGCAGCAACGACTGGTCCTGCAAGCGGTCCTCTTCCTGCCTCATCAATGCCAGCTACAAATTGTTTACCTTTTCCAAAGGCTGACTGTTCATAATGGCACATTTCCAGATAGTTCTTCTCTAGTTCTCTTTCCTTTGCCAGACGTTTTTCGTATGTATGAATTAATTTTTGAACACCTTTCCGTTCATCCTTCATTAATTCCTCAAGTATTTCTTCATTTACTTTATCATTATCTAGCATATTTTTTATAATTGAAATCGTTTGTTTCCCCATGATGACACCTTTCTTTCTATTATATATCGTTAAAAAATGATCTATCTTAATTGTTTATCATGATTTTATATAAACTGCGAACTAGGCGCAATGTTGATTTCCGCTGCGGACAGTCGCGCATCCGGAGGGCTCGAGCTGAGCCCCTAGCAAAGAACGCTATGGTCTCAACATCTTCGCTGTTCCCGCAGGAGTCACCTGTCCTCCGCTGCAATCAACAGTCGTAAGAGAGAGAAATGCTATCTCTTTTTATAGAGAGACAGTAAATTATATTTTCTCGCACCATCTTAGCGGAAGAAATACACGAAGACTCCTGCGGGAAGAAATGCCTAAGTGAGACTTCGAAGTGCTTCAGCACAAGAAGGCTCACCAGCTCCCCTAAGGTGCGCGAAGTGTATTTCTGGAGCGACACGCACGAGAGACCTTAGCATATTAAACTAGTTTGCACTTTTACATCAAAGAAGCATCAATAGCCGCAACCAGCCAAGATAAAAAACAGACATCCATCCGCAAAATTAAGATGCATGCCTTATTGATTATTCAGGTGATTCAAGTGTTATATTACCGAGTCTTCCTGCACGAAGGTCTTGCAGTACGATTTCTGAGACTTTATCGAGGTTAACATTTCCGCCACTCTCCAATGCACCTCTTTGCTTGCCTATTAATTCAAATATCTCCCACATATCTTCCATATCATGTTCAATATTAAATCTCTCTTTAAGTAGTGCAGGATAATGAACTTGTAAGTATTTGATTACAAAAGCAACAATATCTTGAAGTGATAATAATTGATCTTTTATCGTGCCAATTGCTGCTAAACGATAACCAACCATTTGATCCTCAAATTTCGGCCATAAAATACCTGGTGTGTCCAGTAATTCAAAATCCTTCTTTACCTTTATCCATAATTGGTGCTTTGTGATACCAGGTCTATCTCCTGTTTGTGCAACTTTCTTATTCGCTAAACGATTAATTAATGTTGACTTACCAACATTAGGAATGCCAACTATCATTGCTCTAGCAGGTCTCGGTTGTATACCTTTTTTCATCAGCTTATCCATTTTTTCCTGTCCAAGAGATTTAGCTAGCTGAATAACTTTCTTTATATCTGTTTTCTCATTTACGTCCACGGCAATCGCTGGAATATCTTTATCTTTAAAGTAGTTAATCCAGTTCTCTGTTACGCGTTGGTCGGCTAAATCTCTTTTCATTAAAACAATCATTTTAGTTTTACTTTGCAATACTTGTTGTAGCATTGGGTTTTGTGATGAAAGTGGTGCTCTTGCATCAACCAATTCCATTACAAAATCAACAAGCTTTAACTTTTCCTCTACTTGCCGTCTTGCTTTTGCCATATGCCCTGGAAACCATTGTATTATCATATTTCACCCTACTCTCCTACTATTTGTAGTCGATCAAATGGCCAGTAAATCAGTTCTGTCTTGCCAACAACTTGATCCATTGGAATTACACCTAATACCCGGCTATCAGTTGAATTACGACGATTATCACCAAGAACAAGTACATGTTCCTCAGGAATAACTTCATATTCTCCCGGTAAATTCTCAAGTGTAAAATCATTCGTTAATATTTCATAAGACTCCATTTCGTCCTTTTGATCCTGTAAAAATGGTTCAGCAACTTCTTCACCATTAATGTATAATACATCATCTTTCATTTCAACATGCTCACCAGGTAAACCAATAATGCGCTTAATAAAGTCTTTCTCTGTATTAGCATGAAAGACGATAATATCAAAACGCTCCGGTTCCCAGAATCGATACGTAAATTTATTTACAATCATCTGATCACGATCATGTAACGTCGGCTGCATGGATGGACCATCAACAATGATTGGCGTAAATAAAAACATCCGAATTATAAGTGCCAACCCAAGTGCAACTAATAAAGCCTTTATCCAGTCTAACCATTCATTTTTTTTCTTAGCCATGCTTATTCCTCCAAGCACCCAGTTTTCACATTTTAGATTCTTTAAAGTAAAAAAAGAAGCTTGTGCACATTGCCAAGCTCCTTTCTGTTTTTTCGATTCGTGAATTAGAAACGGCGTTCTCTGATACGCGCAGCTTTTCCACGTAGATTACGAAGATAGTATAATTTCGCACGACGTACAACACCGTGACGAGTAACTTCGATTTTGTCTACTCGAGGTGAATGGATTGGGAATGTACGTTCAACACCTACACCGTAAGAGATTTTTCTTACTGTGAAAGTTTCGCTAATTCCACCATTTTGACGTTTGATAACAACACCTTCGAATATCTGTATACGTTCACGAGTTCCTTCAACAACTTTAACGTGTACCTTTACAGAATCCCCTGCACGGAACTCGGGATGATCAGTGCGAAGTTGATCTTTTGTAATGTCTGCAATAAGTTTTTGCATAGTTTATTCTCCTTCCAACCAATGTTCATCATTCACTACTGAACAGCGGAACATCGTTTATAGTGACTTAAGCGTACTTAAGCACAATAATTAATATATCATAAGACAACCTGGAGTTCAACAATATATTGTTATATTTCGATAGATTTTATTGTTTCTTAATCTCATTTAGTAACTGCTGCTCTTGTGGTGACAAAGAAAGACCCTCGAATAAATCCTTTCGTCTTTCATAAGTCCGTTTTAAAGATTGTTTTGTCCGCCAAGTTTCAATCTTAGCATGGTCACCCGACAATAATACTTCTGGAACCTTCATCCCTCTAAAATCAGCTGGTCTAGTATAATGTGGATGTTCTAATAATCCCGTGGAGAAGGAATCCATTGGTGCAGACTGTTCATTACCGAGAACATCTGGAAGTAAGCGCACAACGCTATCGACAACTACCATTGCTCCTAGCTCTCCACCAGTTAAAACATAGTCCCCAATCGATATTTCATCTGTTACAAGATGCTCTCTAATTCGCTCATCATAACCCTCATAATGGCCGCAAATGATTACAAGATGCTCTTCCTTTGCCAGCTCTTCTGCTTTCTGTTGGTTATAAGGCTCACCCTGCGGACACATTAATATGATTCTTGGTTTTGTTGCCTTTGTGCTAGTAACTGCTTCGACTGCATCAAAAACGGGTTGTGGCTGCAATACCATTCCTGCACCACCACCATATGGATAATCGTCTACTTTTGCATGTTTATTATCCGAGTATTCCCTAAAGTCAACAAGATTATAACTATATTTTCCTTTTTCACGTGCCTTATTCAATATAGAAGATTGAAAAACTCCAGGAAACATTTCAGGAAAAAGCGTTAAAATATCAATATGCATTAATCCAGCAATCCTTCCATTGGTTCAATTACGATTTTCTTTGTTTCCACATCAATTTCTTTTACAACTTCTTCGATATATGGAATAAGTAAGTCCTTACCTTTTTCTTGCTTTACAACCCATACGTCATTCGCACCTGGTGACAGTATTTCTTTAATTACACCAAGTTTATCACCACTTATTGTAAGAACTTCACAGCCAATAATCTCATGATAATAGAATTCATGCTCGTCCAGTTCTTTTTGCTGTTCTTCTGCTATCTGTAGCTTAGATCCTTTAAAATGCTCTACATCATTAATATTATTATATCCTTCAAAATGAATAAGATCGAAGCCTTTATGCATGCGATGTCCATCAATGGTTAATTCTAAAAGAGTTCCGTTTTCCTTTGCGATATACACCTTTTCCCCTACAGCAAAGCGTTCTTCAAAATCAGTGATGCGAAGTACCTTAATCTCGCCTCGGATACCATGTGTATTTACAATCTTACCGATATTAAACATTTGTCCTGCCATTCTATCACCTGCTACTCATCTATTCTAATTACAACATCATCTTTAATAATAATTGCTGCATTATCAATATCATTCCAATGCGATCCCTCTGTTACTTCAACAAGAGCTTCAACTTCTTTTTCAATAATTTCACTGCCTATTTCAAGCATGTCCAGTTGTTCCGTCTTAAAATCAACTAACTTAATCTTTTCTTTACGATTATCTATTTCCTGCTGAAATCGCTGTGTGATTTCTTGTTTGGATACGCCTGTTTTATTTTGTAACTTTCTTTTCTCAAAGAGGAGTTGTTGACACTCTTGTTCAAGTCGCATTTTCTGTTCGTTAAATTTGCGAGTAATTTTCTCTTTGCTTTTCTCTGTGACAATTTGTTTGATTAGGACCTTCTTGATTATTTTCAACTTTTCTCCTCACTCTCACAAAACGTCTTAATATCCAGCAATGATGCGTAAAAGGGAAAGGTATCCCCTTTCCCTTTACATTATATCTAAATAAATACGCTTCTTGCTTTTCTGTTTTGTTGCATACACCACTGTTCGAATCGCTTTTGCAATACGCCCGTTTTTGCCAATCACCTTTCCAACATCATCACCGTGAACCGTTAGATGATAAACAATTTTTGTTTCCTCTTCCGATTCCGTTATTACGATGTCCTCAGGGTGATCAACAAGCGGCGTGACAATTGATTCTATTAGGGCTTTCATGATATCACACTACTTTACTTTTGGTTTTTAGAGTCGTGGAATTTCTTCATGATGCCTTCGTTTGAGAATAGATTGCGGACTGTATCACTTGGTTTTGCACCTTTTGTCATCCAATCAAGCGCTTTTTCTTCATCTATTTTAACTTCAACTGGATTAACTACTGGATTGTATGTTCCAATTTGTTCAATAGAACGTCCGTCACGAGGAGAACGTGAATCAGCAACAACGATACGATAAAATGGATTTCTTTTAGAACCCATACGTTTTAAACGAATTTTAACTGCCATTTATTTGCACCTCCATAAAAATGTTATTCACAATTTAAGATTCTAACAGATATTTGTTAGTCTGTAAAGTATTTTTCCATTACAACATTAAAAAGTATAAAATACAGTCCGTATCTTTTATACGGGAACTGGGCACGGCCACCCTGCGATCAAGGTCTAATGGTCTTTCTGTGACCTCCTGACATGATAAAGAAGACTTGCCGATTGGTGAAACCAAGGGCTTAGTCGCACATCTTTGGGTTGAAAGACAACATCAATTCGAATAGCTCCCAAAGAGTTTCCTTTATCCCTTAAAGTCCAGACGTACTACCTAAACGGTCGCCTTTGCTTTTATATTTTACATGAATGGAAATTTCATTCCTTTGCCTTTTTTCCCTTTTTGCATGTTCGTCATTTGCTTCATCATTTTTTTCATTTCATCAAATTGCTTAAGCAAACGATTCACTTGGGAAACATTCGTTCCTGACCCTTTTGCAATCCTCTTTTTACGGCTTGCATTCATAATACTTGGGTCTTGCCTTTCTTTTTTCGTCATAGACTGAATTATCGCCTCGACATGCACAATTTGCTTCTCATCGATTTGTGCATTTTTGAGCCCTTTCATTTTGTTTGCACCTGGAATCATTGATATTAACTCATCGAGGGGTCCCATATTTCTAACCTGGCCCATTTGCTCCAGAAAATCATCAAATGTAAATGACATGGTTCTCATTTTCTCTTCTAGCTCTTTTGCTTGTTTCTCATTTACACTTGTTTGTGCTTTTTCAATTAATGAAAGAACGTCACCCATGCCGAGAATTCTGGATGCCATTCGTTCAGGATGGAAGGCTTCTAACTGATCAAGCTTTTCACCCATCCCTGCAAATTTAATTGGCTTACCAGTTACAGCCTTAATTGAAAGTGCTGCACCACCACGTGTATCACCATCAAGCTTCGTCAAAATAACACCAGATATATCTAATTGTTCATTAAAGCTCTCTGCAACATTTACTGCATCTTGACCTGTCATGGAATCAACCACAAGGAAGATTTCATCAGGGTTTACGGTTGACTTAATTTGTTGTAATTCATCCATTAAATTTGTATCAACATGCAGTCGACCTGCAGTATCGATTATGACATAATCATGATGCTCTTCTTTTGCTCTCTCAATTGCTTGCTTGGCAATATCTACCGGACTAACCTCTGTTCCAAGCGAAAAAACTGGCATGTCTAATTGTACGCCTAATGTTTCTAACTGCTTAATCGCTGCCGGACGATATACATCACAAGCTACCAGTAATGGTGAACGATTGTGTTTCTTGCGTAATAGATTAGCAAGCTTTCCTGTTGTCGTCGTTTTACCCGCACCTTGGAGACCTACCATCATAATTACCGTTGGTGGACGATCGCTAACAGCAATCTTACTTTGTTCTCCACCCATCAAAGCTGTCAATTCTTCTTTAACCACTTTAATTACTTGCTGTCCAGGTGTTAGGCTTTCCATTACTTCCTGTCCAACAGCACGTTCTTTAATTCGATTAATTAAATCTTTTACCACCTTAAAGTTTACATCTGCTTCCAGTAATGCTAAGCGCACTTCACGGGTCATTTCTTTTACATCTTGTTCAGAAACCTTCCCCTTACCGGTAATCTTTTTAATGGTACTTTGCAGGCGGTCGGCCAATCCTTCAAATGCCATAGAAGGTGTCCTCCTAATCTAATTCTTTTAATTGTTTTATTAAATTTAACGTATTTTCATCAGTTATCGATGATTCTATTTCCGTAATAATTGATAAACGCTGTTCAAATTTCTCGTATAAATGAAGCTTTTCTTCATATGTTTCAAGCATTGCTTCTGTACGTTTGATATTATCATATACCGCTTGGCGTGACACATGAAATAATTCAGATATTTCCCCGAGAGAATAATCCTCTAAATAATATAATTCCATGTAATTACGTTGCTTGGGTGTTAACAATGCTTGATAAAAATCCAATAAATAATTTACTCTGTTCGTTTTTTCCAGCATCCTATTCACCCCTTGTTAAGTGAAAATCCTTTACGTTTTATCATACTGGATTTTGACGTTCTGTCAAGGGATATTACTTTCTATTCTTCGTCAAGCATATCGGCAAATAGCCCATATACGAAGGCCTCTGCATCGAATTCCTGGAGATCATTTATTTGTTCACCTAGTCCGACAAATTTCACTGGAAGATTTAGCTCATGACGAATCGCCAAGACGATTCCACCTTTTGCTGTTCCGTCTAATTTCGTTAATACAATTCCTGTAACATCGGCAGCTTCTGAGAAAGTTTTCGCCTGACTCAATGCATTTTGCCCTGTAGTTGCATCAAGAACGAGTAAAACTTCATGTGGCGCTCCAGGCACTTCGCGTTCAATTACTCGTTTTACTTTAGATAATTCATTCATTAGATTTACCTTATTCTGCAATCTTCCAGCTGTGTCACATAATAACACATCAGCATTTCGTGATTTTGCAGCCTTAATCCCATCGAATATAACTGCCGCCGGATCACTCCCTGAACTTTGTTTCACAACATCGACGCCTGCGCGTTCTCCCCATACTTCAAGCTGTTCAATCGCACCCGCACGGAATGTATCTCCTGCCGCCAATACGACTCGTTTTCCTTGCTGTTTCAATTGATTTGCCAGCTTTCCAATGGAAGTCGTTTTTCCAACACCATTTACACCAACAACTAAAATAACGGTTAACTCTTTTTCCTGAATATTCAAGGATTCTATTTGTTCATCATCATCCCCATAATAGATTTCCACTAGTTTCTCGGAGATAACGTCCTTTACTTCTTTTGTATCCTTTATATTTTGCCTCTTCACTTCCATCTTCAATTCTTCTATTAAATCCATAACAGTCATTACACCAACATCGGCAGTAATTAGTACTTCTTCTAATTCCTCAAAAAAATCCTCATCTACTTTACGATATCTTGCCATTAAATCATTTAATTTAGAGGAAAACGAATTTCTCGTTTTTTTCATACCTTCTATATACTTTTCGGAAACCTCTTCTGTTTCTGTATCTTTCTTAAATCGATTTTTTAATTTATCCATGAATCCCATATTAAAACTACCTCCCTATGAATTAATTAATTCCTTTGTATCCTCCAAGCGAACTGAAACCAGCCGTGAGACACCAGACTCCTGCATCGTCACTCCATATAAAACATCCGCTTCCTCCATCGTTCCTTGGCGATGGGTAATAACAATAAACTGTGTTTGTTCACTGTATGATTTCACATATTTAGCAAACCGGACGACGTTCGCTTCATCAAGTGCTGCCTCTACTTCATCAAGAATACAAAACGGAACTGGCCGCACACGTAAAATCGCGAATAATAATGCAATTGCAGTTAATGCACGTTCTCCGCCAGATAATAGACTCAAGTTTTGAAGTTTCTTTCCAGGTGGCTGAGCTACGATGTCAACCCCTGTATCTAATAGGTTTTTCGGTTCTGTCAGCTTTAGTTCCGCATGTCCACCATTAAATAATTGTCTGAAAACGACTGAAAATTCTTCTTTAATTTGATTAAAAGTAAGATCAAACCGCTTCTTCATCTCTTCGTCCATTTCATTAATGACAGTATAGAGTGTTTGCTTAGCCTCGACTAAATCATTTTTTTGTTCGGTTAGGAACGTGTAGCGTCCTGAGATCCGTTCATATTCATCAACTGCACCTAAATTAACTGCACCTAATTGCTCGATGCTAATTTTAAGTTCATTTACAATCTGCTTCGATTTCTGAATATCTTCTGCCTTTTCATACATTTCTTTTGCTTTTTCATATGTGATTGTATATTCGGTTTGTAAATGGTTTAAGCGGTTCTCTAATTCAACATCTAGACGATTAACTTTAACTTCTTTTTGTTGAATTACTTGCAGAAAGGTTTGATGTTTATTCTTTTCCTCTTTTAATTCATTTTCTAGATCATTTGTATAGTTTGTTCGTTCGGTACGTTCCTGTCTCTTTTGTTGGATAGAATTTGTGACTTCCTCTTTTTCCAATCGATTCGATTTGATTATCTGATCAATTTCTTCTGCAGTCTCTGTTGATTGTTCCATTTCTACTAGGTTCGACAACTCAACTGCCATCGTATCATATTGTTCTTGCAAATCCTCGAGCTGATTTTGCGTCTTCCTAGCTTTTTCCCTTTGGTTTTTCACTCGTTCATCCTGTTCCGCTAGTACAACCTGATGTTGATAATACTCGTTTTGCAGCTTCTCCTGATTATCCTTGAACTTAGCTTCCTGATCCGATAAATTGTCAATTTCTTTTTGAATAGCTTCTAGACTGGTAGTAATTACTTCTAGCTCTTTTGTCAATTGTTCATCACGCGATAGTAATGTATTACTATCCTGCATAAATTGATTTTTATCCTGATCATAGATAGAAAGATTTTCATTTAATGATTCCAGCTTTAATGTCACTTCTCTTGCGGTTGACTGTAATTCTTGAAGAGCCTGCTGTTGAACCGTTAGTGTCGCTTCAGCTTGTTGAAGCTGTTCTTCACTTGTTACTATTAGTTTTTTTTCCCGCTGCACTTTTTCTTCAAATAAAATGATTTTCTTTTGGAATGCAGTTAATTTCTCTGTTATTTCTTGAATATCCTTTTCTCTAGTGAACAGAGATTGATTGGTTTTCTTTTGCGCGCCACCTGACATTGATCCTCCAGGATTTACAACATCCCCATCAAGGGTGACAACACGATACCGGCGTTGTACGATTCTTGCAATATCATTTGCGTCTTTCAAGGTTTCTGCAATTAGGACATGTCCCATCAAGTGATTTACAGCTCTTACGTAAGGTTCATTCGTTTTCACTAGGTTTGCAGCTAAACCAATATAACCTTGGTGCCCTTTAATTCGCTGTTCCATATCCGGTGTAATGAATCGTTCCTGAATGGATTTAAGCGGCAGGAAGGTTGCACGCCCATTATTCGTTCGTTTCAGCCACATAATTGCATTTCGTGCAGCTTGGTCATCATCAACAATAATATGCTGTGCTTGACTGCCTAAAACTGTTTCAATAGCTGTAATGTATTTTTTGGGAACATCAATTAGTTCAATTACCGCACCCTCAATGTGGTTTAACTGATTGTCCTCTCGAGCTTTTAATACAGCCTTAACACCATGAAAGAATCCTTGGTAATCTTCCTTCATTTCATCCAGTATTTCCTTTTTGGACTTTAGGTTTTCAATATATTGATAGCCTTTATAAAGTTTCGACTGTGAATCTTGAAAGGTATTCCTTGCAGATTCTAAACGATGCTTTAAATCTTTAATCTCAGCCATTGTCTCTAAATAGCTCTCATTTTGTACTTTATATGCTGCTTCTGATTCTACCTTTTTCTTCTGTAATTCTTCTCGTACTTCTAATAAATCCTGAAATTTATCGGCCTGTTTATCTTTCTTGCCGGTAATTTGTTTTAATTGACTATAGATCGACTGCTTTTCATTCCGCATTGCCGCTTGATTATTTAATAGCTCAATATAGTCTGCCTTTAAATCTTCAATTTGGTCGAATATTGTTTCCTTACTAATTTCTAATTTTGCTTGCAGACTTTTAATCGCTTCTTTAGTTTTTTGACGTTTTGCTTGAATATCGCTTAACTGTTTTTGTTCCCTAATGAGCTCTTCATGCATGGCACCTATTTTTACTGCTGTTTCATTCTTTTGAATATCTAGCTTTTGCTTATTCTCATCAAAATGCTTCGTTCGCTCATGAAGCAGCTGCTTCCTGCCTTCATACTTTTCTAAGTGCTCTGTAGTTGCTAATAACCGTGACTGCTCAGATTCCATTTCTTTATCGAGCTTTTGAATCGCTTTTTTTTCTTGCAAAATTGCTGCTTCTTTTTGTTGAATTGCGGCTAGCAGATTTTGTTCCGTTGATTTCTGATTTTCAATGTCCGTAAGTAATGTTTGCCATCCACTATGTAATTGCTCAATTTCTGCAATTAAAAAGGAAATTTCTTGATGCTTTAATTTTCCCTTTAATTCCTTATATTTTTTTGCAGTCTCTGCTTGTTCTTTAAGTGGATTTATTTGTTGTTCAATCTCATGTATAATATCTTCCACTCGATTTAAGTTTTCCTGGGTTTCTGCTAATTTATATTCTGCTTTCTTTTTCCGCTGCTTATATTTTAATACACCTGCAGCTTCTTCAAAAATCGTCCGACGATCATCTGGCTTTGAGCTGAGAATTTCTTCCACTTTACCTTGACTGATAATTGAAAATGCTTCTCGGCCAAGACCAGAGTCCATAAACAGATCAATAATATCTTTTAAACGGCAAGATTGTTTATTTATATAAAACTCACTATCACCACTACGATAAACTCGTCTGCTTACACTTACTTCTTCATAATCTAATGGGAGGGTATGGTCTTGATTATCAAGCACTAATGTAACCTCTGCTACATTCAAAGCCTTTCTCGTATCACTGCCTTGGAATATAATATCCTCCATTTTCGTCCCACGTAGGGCTTTTGCCGACTGCTCCCCAAGCACCCAACGGATTGCATCGATGATATTACTTTTTCCACTTCCGTTTGGGCCAACAACTGCCGTTACTCCTGGTACAAATTCAAGATTTATCCGCTCAGCAAATGATTTGAATCCTACACTCTCAATTCGTTTTAAATACATACTTAATTCTCCTATTATCCGAAAACTTACTTGTCACCTAATCCTTCAGGTGACAACCTTAGTTGCACACATTAGCTAAGAAACCAGGGCAGAGCCCAAGCCATTATCCGACGACCATAATGATGCTAATTTAAAAAACTTATCTATTATCTATTTGTGCTATAAATATTCTGCAGACAACTAAATAGTTGGCTTTTTACCGCATTTATTTTATCATAAAATGAGAAACAAAAGAAGCGTACACATTACATATACTTATGTTCTACTATAATATTGGGTAACTTAGGAGGGATTGGATGGATTTAAAAATTGCGTCACAGGAAAATTTAAAACATTTACTAGATGATTTAGCAGTACGGTTAAACGTTGTTAATGTTTCATTAATGGATGCAGAAGATTATGATTTAGAAAAATATGATGATATTAAATTTTTATATGACATCGTTGTAAAAAAAGGTAAGCTCACTACTCTTGAAACACAAGCATTCATTGAAGAATTGGCAAGCGTGAGACTTAAATAATAGAAACAAACAAGGGCTGTCATTCCTAACGAATCACAGCCCTTGTTTAACTCAATTACTTATCATTCTCACTGAATTTATCTAACGCATGCTTTGCAGCGCGTTGTTCCGCTTCTTTCTTAGTTCTGCCTAGTCCTTCTCCCACTAATTCATTACCAATTAATACTTGGGAAATAAATTCTTTATCATGGGATGGACCTCTTTCTTCAATAATTTTATATTCAATCACTTGGTTTTTTACTGCTTGTACTAATTCCTGTAACTGGCTTTTATAATCCATCGCATGCGAAAAAGCACCTGTAGATATTTTCGGAAAAACATAGTTTTGTAAAAACTGTAATGCTTGATCAAAGCCTTGATCTAGATAGACAGCGCCAAGAAACGATTCAAAAACATCCGCCAAAATAGCAGGACGCTCTCTGCCGCCTGTTTGTTCTTCTCCTTTACCGAGCAATAAAAAATTCCCAAAATCAAGATCCTGAGCAAAATTCATTAGTGACGGCTCACAAACAATAGCAGCGCGTAACTTGGTCAGTTCCCCTTCAGGCATATCGTTATTTTGCCGAAATAAATATTGTGACACACCTAATTCCAGTACTGCATCACCTAGAAATTCCAATCGTTCATTGTCCGAAAAAACTTCGTGCCGATGCTCATTAACATAAGATGAATGTGTAAATGCCTGTTTGATCAAATCATGATTATTAAAGGTCATCTTTAACTTTTTTTCTAATTGTGCAACATCCATACATGTCACCTCTAGTCTGTAATATACGGAAAGTCTCGCATTAAGCGAGACTTCATTTTTTTGTTGAATAGGACTAATTACTGTTTGCTATTTATGTAGTTAACAGCGTCACCTACTGTATTAATATTTTCAGCTTCTTCATCAGCTATTTCTAAATCGAATTCGTCTTCAAGCTCCATTACAAGCTCAACAACGTCTAGTGAATCAGCCTCAAGGTCATCTTTGAAAGATGCTTCCATTGTTACTTTAGACTCTTCAACATCAAGACGATCGATAATAATTTCTTTGATGCGATCAAATACCTCTGCCATTTATTTCACCTCCCTTCAAGTAGTATAAAGATTTTTTAATAAAAAATCTAGTTATGAGGGGACTTTGTATTTACATTACCATTCCGCCATCGATATGAATGGTTTGACCTGTAATATAATTTGCGTCTTCAGATGCTAGGAAGCGAACAACCTTTGCAACGTCTTCTGGCGCACCAAGCTTTGCTAACGGAATCATTGCTAATGTCCGTTCTCTTTGTTCTTCATTAAGTGCATCTGTCATGTCTGTTGAAATAAATCCTGGTGCAACAGCATTCACAAGAATATTTCTTGAAGCTAGTTCTTTAGCTGTAGATTTT
Source organism: Oceanobacillus zhaokaii (assembly GCF_003352005.1). Lineage (GTDB taxonomy): Bacteria > Bacillota > Bacilli > Bacillales > Amphibacillaceae > Oceanobacillus > Oceanobacillus zhaokaii. Next base: position 1,786,030 of record NZ_CP024848.1, on the reverse strand, counting down.
GTTAATCCAATCACACCGGCCTTAGCTGCAACATAATTCGCTTGACCTGGATTGCCACTAACGCCAACAATGGAAGCAACATTAATAATTCTACCAGCTTTTTGCTTCATCATTTGTCTCGTTACAGCCTTCGTACAAACAAAAGCACCTTTTAAGTTAGTATTGATCACTTGATCAAATTCTTCCTCTTTCATCCGCATTAACAAATTATCTCTTGTTACACCTGCATTATTCACAAGAATATCCAGGCTACCGAATTGGCTTATTGCCTCTTTAATCATCGCTTTTACTTCTGTCTCATTTGCTACGTCTGCTTGAACCTTAAAAGCTTTAACTCCAAGCTGCTCTGCTTCTTCTACAACCGCCTGTGCTTTTGCTTCATTTCCTGCATAGTTAATCACAAGATTTACGCCATTTTTTGCCAGCTCCAAAGCAATAGCCCTGCCAATTCCGCGGGATGCTCCAGTAACTAATGCACTTTTACCTTTTAACATTATGCATCCTCCTTGTACCATGCAATAAATTCATCCATTGATTTCATATCCTGAACTGCAAATGTCTTTGCTTTCCGATCAATTTTTCTTAATAAACCAGAAAGTACTTTCCCATTTCCTACTTCAACAAATGCATCCACATCTTGTTCCAGCATATGACGAATAGACTCATCAAAACGAACAGGTGAGTACAATTGCTTGATTAACAGCTCTTTAATCTCATTGCTTGCAACAACAGGTTGCGCTGAAACATTCGCATAGACAGGAATATCTACATCACGAAATTCAACTTTATTTAAATAGTTAGCGAATTCTTCATTGGCGGATTTCATTAATCTTGAATGAAATGGTCCACTAACATTTAACGGCAGGACACGCTTTGCACCATGCTCTTTAAGTAGAGCGGAAGCCTCTTCAATTCCTGCTTGAGATCCAGATATCACAACTTGTCCTGGACAGTTTAGATTGGCAATGTCGACAATCTCTTCTGTTATCCCTTTAAGATTCTGCTCAATTTCCTCTTGAGATAAGCCTAGAACAGCTGCCATCGTTCCTTGACCTTTAGGAAATGCTTCTTCCATTAATTTACCTCTAGTTGCAACAAGTGGCAAGGCACTTTCAATTGATAATGCCCCTGCTGCAACTAATGCGCTATATTCGCCCAGGCTATGACCTACTGTCATTGCTGGATTTACTCCTGCTTTTGTAAGTAAGCTATGTATCGCAATGCTCGTTAATAACAATGCTGGTTGTGCGTTTTCTGTTTCTGTTAAGTTTTCAGCCGGTCCTTCAAACATCAATGAAATTATATCCTTATTCAATAAATCATTTGCTTGCTGAAAAAGTTCCTTAACCTCAGGATAATGCTCATAAAACTCCTTACCCATTCCAACATCCTGAGAGCCTTGTCCAGGAAACATAAATGCTACACGCTTCATACGCCTCACTCCTTATCTAGTTTGATTGTTTCTACCGTTGTTTTAATTGTATTGGTTACATCATAATCTACCATATGCTTTGCTTGCTTGATCGCACTAGTAATAGCACGCGCATTCGATGAACCATGTGCTTTAATAACTGGAGCAGCCAGACCAAATAATCCAGCGCCACCATATTCTGAATAATCCAGTTTATCCTTCAAGCTCAGCAAATCATTTTTTAGCATCCCTGCAGCAAGCTTTGTTTTCATTGATGACATTAATGTTTCCTTTAATAATTTAAAAATCGTTTGTGCTGTGCCTTCAATCGTTTTTAATGCAACATTTCCACTAAATCCGTCAGTCACAACAACATCCGCAACCCCATGTAAAATATCACGTGCTTCTACATTACCTATAAAATTAATAGGTGCAGCTTGTAATTCTGTAAATGCCTTTTTGGTCAGGTCATTACCTTTACCATCTTCAGTACCAACATTTAATAGGCCGATTCTTGGTTTTTTAATGTTTCTCACTTTCTCTGCATATACAGAACCCATTATCGCATATTGAACTAAATGCGAAGGCTTTGCATCAACATTTGCACCTACATCAAGCAATAGAACACCCTCACCATCAATTGTTGGTAAGGTAGGACTAAGTGCAGGACGGTCAATTCCAGGAATCCTTCCCACTACGAATAACCCAGCGCTCATCAATGCTCCAGTATTGCCAGCAGAAATACAAGCGTCCGCTCTTCCTTCTTTTACTTCATTCGCCATTAAGACGAGCGATGCATTTTTTTTGCGACGGACAGCTCTTACAGGTTCATCATCACCAGTAATCACTTCCTCTGTATGGATAATTTCTATATTTTTCGAGTCTGTTAGAAAAGGGTTTATCTTATTTTCATCGCCTACTAAAATTATATGTAGATCGTCTAACTGGGACACAGCCGCCATTGCACCTTCTACAATTTCCTTTGGTGCATTGTCGCCACCCATTGCATCAACTGCTAGTCTCATTCGATATTTCCCCTTTATGTTCGTTGGATTGGTACATATAAAAGTTTCCAGTAAATACTTTTTCTTTCCCTACGTAGCTATTCACGTTTACAATCGTTAATCCTTTTTCTTTTCCTTCAATTGCCGCTTTTGCAATGACTCTTTCACCAGCTTTGACTTGTCTTGTAAATCTTATTTCTGATTTAGCTGTAAGTGCTAATTCATCGTTAATTACCGCAACGGCAAGCGAATTCGCCTGAGCGAATAAATGGTGGCCTCTCGCGATTTTATTTCGTGAAAAGACAAGATCAGATGTAATATCAAGAATGGAAATGGCACGTTTATCTAACTCTAAATCAATAATATCACCAATTACTTCTTCTAATGGCAATGCCTTTAACGTTTCATTCCATTGATTAGTTGCAACATATTTGATTCTTTCTCTAAGTTCAGGAATAGACAGCTCCATACGATCTAGACGGATTGTTTGAATACTGACAGCAAAAAACTTTGCAAGCTGTTCATCAGTAATAAATGGAGTCTCTTCTATTTTCTCCTTTAACAATAATTGACGCTCTGCCTTTGTTCGTTTCATTATTGCACCATCCACATTAACATTTCATTTATTTTTTTGTAACAGGTTATAGAGTATCCCCATCTAAAAAATAATGGAGATTCTGAATCATTTACAGAAGCGAAAAGTCGATTATCTTTCCTCATTTATCCTTTTTATGACTTGGTACTAATAGTAATATATAATAGCATCTTTATTTATGCAAGCATCGATTTAGTCAAGTTTATCTGTATACGTATGATTCTTTTCTAAATAATCCTTTAAGGGAGCGAATGCAGCATCTTGCTCCAATAAGTTTTGCTCGATAATTTCTGCCGCATCATTACGTGCAGTTTCCAGCGCTCGGTAATCATGAATCATATCAGCCACTTTAAACTCTGGTACACCACTTTGTTTTTTTCCAAAGAAATCACCTGGTCCTCTTAGCTTCAGATCTTGTTCTGACAGTTCGAAGCCATTCGTTGTTTCAGTCATAATTCGCATCCGCTCCTTGCCTACCTGTCCTTTTGGATCGGCAATCAAGATGCAATAGCTTTGTTTACTTCCTCGGCCTACTCTACCTCTTAATTGGTGCAGCTGCGATAAACCAAAACGTTCCGCATCATATATAACCATGATTGTTGCATTCGGGACATTTACTCCAACCTCAACCACTGTCGTCGAAACGAGGACTTGAATTTCATTCGCAGCAAATTGCTTCATAATCTCATCTTTTTCAACTGCTTTGAGCCGGCCGTGCATTAGACCGACATTAATTTCTGGAGGGTAAAAAGCTTGAAGTTGATTATGGAGATCCACTGCATTTTGAATATCCAATTTATCTGATTCCTCAATAAGTGGGCAAATAACATATGCCTGTTCACCTAAGCCTACATGTTTTTCAATCATGGCGAGTACACGTTCAAGCGTATTCTCTTTCGCCCAGTAAGTCTCGATTGCTTTTCTGCCAACAGGCATCTCATCAATCACCGACACATCCATGTCACCGAAAGCAGTAATTGCTAGTGTTCTAGGAATAGGGGTAGCTGTCATAAATAATACATCAGGGTCGAGCCCCTTCTCTCTTAGAGTACGACGCTGCTCCACACCAAATCGATGTTGTTCGTCGACGATCACAAACCCTAAATCATCAAATATAATGTCATCTTGAATAAGCGCATGTGTCCCTACAACAATATGTACTTCATGATTTACCATTCGTTCTAAAATTTCCTTCCGCTTCTTTCCTTTTACTGATCCTGTTAGTAGAGCAACATTAGCGCGGTCACCAAATAATTCTGTTAATGATTGATAATGCTGTTCAGCCAAAATTTCTGTTGGCACCATTAGTGCACCCTGCTTACCAGCTGTGATTGCAGCATACAAGCAAATAGCTGCTACAGCTGTTTTCCCTGAACCTACATCTCCTTGAAGCAGCCGATTCATTCGGTAAGGAGACTTCATATCAGACAAAATTTGCTGTAATGATTTCTCTTGTGCATTTGTTAATGAAAATGGGAAATCTTGAATAAATGCCTGGAGCTTTTTGGCATCATAGGCTTGTGCGTTTCCTTGCGTTGCTTCACGCTTTATCTTTCGTAATAACTGCATTTTTAACTGAAAAAGTAAAAACTCTTCATAAATAAATCGACGTCTCGCATGCTTTAACGCAATCCTATCTGCTGGGAAATGCATGGTTTGAATCGCAGATTTTCGATTTGGTATTTTATAAGTTTGCAAATACTGTTCAGGCAAAAGTTCTTCAATTTCATTTCCGTAGCTTTGCAAAGCTTGTTTAATCGTTTTCTTCAGTCTCACATTTGTAATATCACCTTTTAGCGAATATAAGCTTTGAATTTCCTCCTGTGTATTTGCAGGTCCTTTTTTATAGTGGTCTACCGTTATTTGTAAACGATGCGCATCCCATTTACCAGTAAGAGTAACAACATCATCTGCATGCAGTTGTTTTTTGGCAAATGCACGATTAAACATCACCACTTTTATTGCAACATTTTCTACAATGACTGTAAATGTTAGTCGCGATTTCTTTCTTCCATAAAAACTGAGAGAAGGTTCATGAACAACCCTTCCCTCAATGGTAACTCTATCATCGTGAATTAACTCACTTAATGGCTTTATTTCGTATTCATTGTAGCGACTAGGAAAATAGAGTAATAGATCAGAAATGGTATAAATATTTAATGCAGCTAGATCCTCTGCAAATTTCTCACCTACACCTTTTATTTCCATAACAGAATCACTAAGCACTATCGATCACTCTTTCTATATGGACATTCCAAAAATTTTTTCTTTTAATAATCGGCCCGTTGGTGTATCCGCAAGTCCACCTTCACCAGTTTCTCTTAAGGAAGAAGGCATTTGTCTGCCAATTCTGTACATTGCTCCAATTACTTCATCACAAGGAATCCGGCTAACAACACCGGCAAGCGCCATATCTGCAGAGACAATCGCTTGAGAGGAGCCAAGAGCATTTCGTTTTACACAAGGGACTTCAACAAGCCCTGCAACAGGGTCGCATACGAGACCAAGCATATTTTTTAATGTCATTGCAAATGCTTCTGCCGACTGCTGCGGTGTACCACCCGCCATTTCTACAATTGCAGCAGATGCCATTGCTCCAGCAGAACCTACTTCTGCCTGACAACCCCCAGCAGCTCCAGAAATAAATGCATTATTTGCTACTACCATCCCAAACGCGCCAGCAGTGAATAAGAAACGAATCATTTCTTCACGCGTTGCATTTAGCTGATCCTTAACAGCAAATAAAGCCCCTGGCACACAGCCAGCACTTCCCGCTGTTGGCGTCGCACAAATGATTCCCATCGCGGCATTCACTTCATTTGTTCCCATCGCTTTACTCACCGCATCCATCATTACTGGACCAGATAATGGCGTTTTTTTCTTCATATATTTCTGAATTAAGACTGCATCGCCACCTGTTAATCCTGTAGTCGATCGCACCCCTTTTAATCCGTCCTCAATTGCTTTTTCCATTATCTGAAGATTATTTTCCATCTCCTCAAGTACTTCTTCTCGGGTTTTCTCTTTAATATCTATTTCTTGGCGTATCATTACTTCTGAAATAGATATTTGTTCATTGTCAGCAAGCTCCACTAATTCTGCAACAGTTCTAAACATTTCCATGCTCCTTTCTAAATTTAACTGACAATCTTGGCTATGCTAATAATATGTTCTGCATTCTTTAATTCTACTAATATAGAATCTTCCACATTCTGATCAACTTCTATAACCATTAACGCTTCTTTTCCAATATCTTTTCGATTTACTTCCATATGTCCAATATTAATTTCATGCTTTGCTAATATTCTAGTAACCGATGCTATTGCACCAAATCGATCACTGTGCATAATGAGAATTGCCGGGTGGTTTCCAGACAAACGTAATGCAAACCCATTTAATTCAGTAATCTCTACCTTCCCACCACCTATGGATATCCCGACAAGTTCAAGACTTTCATCGTCATTGCCAATAACCAATCTTGCAGTGTTCGGATGATCGCTCGAAGCACTATCCTCAATATATTCAATTTCAATCCCACGTTCCTTGGCAATGTCCAGCGCTTTGCTCATACGTGGATCATCAGTGGCAAACCCCAGTAATCCTCCTGCTAAAGCGAAATCTGTTCCATGCCCTTTATACGTTTTAGCGAATGACTCATACAAATGTATTTTGGCCCATTTCGGTTCTTTTCCAAATAAGTTTCTTGCCGCAAGTCCAATTCTTGCGGCACCGGCCGTATGTGAACTCGATGGTCCTACCATTACTGGACCGATAATATCAAACACTGAATTATATTTCACGAAAGATCACACCTCTCCAATTAGAAACATTTAACTTCTACTATAAATTATAACAAAAAAGGGACATTTAATCACATTGTGGCATTTATTTAGACTTACTTTCTAAAAAAAGTTATTTTCCTCAAAAAACTAAGAAATAACCAAGCCTTTAAATGATATCCTTAGTTCTACCTTACATCAACGGCGAATATTTTATCCATTATTAGGCACTTTGGTTAAAATAGAATATAGTTGATATAAAGTGCGAACTAATGAAAATTGTGATTTCATATCTGGACAGTTGTTGCTATTCAAACTTCTCCAGTAATTTTACAGTCAACATCGATGGGCTTTCTATTCTTTTGTTTCTGGTTTCTGCACTTTCCTCAGCGTAGTGTATTTCTGGTGCGACGGCCAAGGAAGCAAATATCATCCTAAGTTATGATGCACTTTACCATAAATTGCGTCATAGCTAGGTTGTATATATTGTAATTAAAAGATAATCTTTAGAAAACTTGGTTGTCGGTCTTAGTGCGCTAATAAACCAAAAAAATTCGCCTTAATTATTCATTAGGGCGAATTGATTTGTTATTCAACAGAAAAGATATACGAATAAATTGGTTGGTCACCATGATGCACTTCAATTTCTAAATCTTCATATGCGTCTTCGATATAAGCTACTAACGTGTCGATTTCTTTTTTATCGACATCTTCCCCGTAAAGGATTGTTAAGATCTCACTATCTTCTGAAATCATCTCTTGTAATAATAGTTTAGTCGTTTCTGCTTTATCTTGATGTGTTGCCTTTATCTTACCATCTTCAATTCCCATAAAATTACCATTTTTGATGGGAATGCCTTCAATTTGTGTATCCCTAACAGCATATGTCACTTGTCCAGTTTTTACTTGTCTTCTGGCTTCATCCATTGCTTCCTTATTCGCTAAGATATCTGCTTCTGGATGGAAAGCTAACATTGCAGTTATCCCTTGTGGAATTGTAGTTGTTGGCACAACTACAGCATCTACTTCCGCTAATTCAGCTGCTTGATCTGCTGCCATCCGGATATTCTTATTATTAGGCAAGATAATTACATTTCGAGCGTTCGCTTTATTGATAGCATCCGTAATATCTTTCGTGCTCGGATTCATCGTTTGACCACCCTCAATAACAACAGACGCTCCAAGACTTTCAAATAATGCCTTTAAGCCTTTCCCCATTGCTACTGTAACAATTGCGTATTCTTCCAGCTCTTTTGATACAGCTTTTTCACTTTCACCTACTAATGCAATATGCTGTTCGCGCATATTTTCAATTTTCATATTAATTAAGCTGCCGTAGCGTTGTCCAAGTGATAAACAAGTTCCCGGAGTTTCAGAATGAACATGTACTTTTACAATTTCATCATCAGAAACAACGAGTAATGAATCACCAATCTCACTTAACTCTTGGCGGAATGCTTCTTCATCGTATGGGTTTTCAGCTAATTTATCTGATTCAAATTTCACCATGAATTCTGTACAGTATCCGAAGACAATATCAGAAGTATTCATGAAATCCTGTGTCACACGATGGTGTTCAGCATTCACCATTTCTTCCATTTCTAGTTCTAGAGAGGATTCAGGCAGCTCCTCACCTTTAAGTGCTGCCAAGAACCCTTCATAAATTGTTACAAGTCCTTGTCCACCAGAATCAACCACACCAACCTCTTTTAATACTGGTAATAAATCTGGTGTACGTTTCAAGGATGCTTTTGCCTCTGCTAAAACCTTTTCCATTAATACAATCAAATTATTTTCCGTTTCAGCTAATTTTATTGCTTCTTTTGCAGCATCTTTTGCAACCGTAAGAATCGTTCCTTCTACAGGCTTCATTACTGCCTTATACGCGGTTTTTACCCCTGAATCAAAACAAGCAGCTAAATCTTTAACGGTAACCGTTTCTTTATTATCCATACCCTTTGCAAATCCTCGGAATATCTGTGAGAGGATTACACCAGAATTCCCTCTTGCTCCCATTAATAGCCCTTTTGAAAAAGCATTTGCTACATCGGCAGCGTGCTCACTTTTTAATTTTTTCACTTCATTTGCTCCAGAAGTCATCGATAAATTCATATTTGTACCCGTATCACCATCTGGCACAGGAAAAACATTCAATGCATCGATTTTTTTGGCATTATTTGTTAAATGGTGAGCCCCAGCTAGAATCATGTTCGTTAGAGCTACTCCATCTATTTTTTCAGCAGTCACTATATTTCCTCCTCAAAAACGTTAGCAAAAATTAGTCCTTTGCTACACGTACTCCTTGAATATAAATATTTACAGAGTCAATGTTTAATCCTAATGATTTATTCAATGTGTATTTAACTTGTGATTGTACATTGCTCGCAACCTCGGAAATCTTCGTTCCATAACTAACTATAATATACATATCAATATGTAACTTATCATCCTCTTGCCGTACGATGATACCACGAGAGTAATTTTCTTTTCTTAGAATTTCAGCGATTCCATCTCTAATTTGACTTTTTGATGCCATTCCAACAATACCATAACATTCTACAGCAGTACCACCAGCAATCGTAGCGATAACATCATTTGTAATGGTTACTTGGCCATCTTTCGTATTTATTTCAATGGACATAATAATCCTCCTTAAAACAGCTGCTTATAATCTAAGCAAATTATACTACATACTAATCTCTTTTAAAAGCAGGTACTAAACCAAACCCACTTTGCAAGCCAGTTTGGTACAAAAGTATCATTGACTAAAAAAATTTCTCTTATTACAATGGACGATTATAATTAATCTGTCAAGTATTTATTCTTTATATTCATGTAGAATTTGATTGCATTCTTGTCATTCTTGTGGTAAATTGTATAAGTATTAAAAGACACGAGTTCTCGAGTAAGGAGGGATAACATGGCTAGAAAATGTGTTGTAACTGGACGTAAAACTCGCAGTGGAAACCAACGCTCTCACGCTATGAATTCCAACAAGCGTAATTGGAAAGCTAATGTACAAAAAGTACGCATTATGGTAGACGGCAAACCTAAAAGAGTTTATGTTTCTGCACGCGCACTTAAATCAGGTAAAGTTGAGCGTGTATAATATACCGTTAAGGTACAGTTTAACATTAGTAATGTAACTAAAAGCACCTAATTTTTAATAAATAGGTGCTTTTTTCATTTCTTCATATATTTTTTCTAATAGCTCACTTCGCATTGTATATTGTTATTTATATAAACTGCAGACTAACTTAGGATGATATTTGCTTCCTTGGCCGTCGCTCCAGAAATACACTACGCGCACCTTAGGGGAGCTAGTGAGCCTTCTTCCCGCAGGAGTCTTCGTGTATTTCTTCCGCTGAAGATAGAATAGAATCTAGAAACAAAAGGATGGTAGCCCACTAAATATCAACGTTGATTGTAGAGACTCGTGTGTAAATAGTAACGACTGTCTATATTTGAAGACACAATTGTCACTTGTTCACAGTTTATATCAACAACTCAGTATGCTCCATTACTAATCAATGAAATAAATCTTTTCAGTTGGACGAGTAACCACAATCCAACCGTATAGAAGACTGCCATACTAAAAAACAAGCTTTTGCCATTCGAATGACAAAAGCTGATTAGAAACTTATTTATCCCTCTTAAAAATATTGATTACAATTTTCACAAATCCACCGATAAATCTTGGGAGTTTAATAGTATAAAATTTCATAAGTGCCCCCTCCTATTCCTACAATCCAGGCTTACTTCGGAATCGCGTCACGACTCTTTATTAATAATAGTATGCCTTTGTCATAGGAAAAAGTACCAGAATTTGAAGAAAGCTTGTTTGAGATACAGCGGGTGGATCCCCAAGTTATCGTTTTATCTGTTAATGGATAATAAAATCCTGTTAATGTGATTCCTTCAACCTTTTCAGAATATGGAATAAAGGAAATGTTAGAATAAAGGTTATCCTCCATTATTTCATATGTTCCTGGTAGTGTGAGCTCCAGATAATTTAATTGATCAATTATCACTCCTTTAATTCCCTTATTTCGAATCAAGTAGAGTAATTGAATGTTCGCCAGCTCGTGATCAATTCTGCCACCCGTGACACCAAATAAATATATTTCATCGGGATTTAGTTCAAAAGCTTTTAATAAAGCTATTTCTAAATCTGTTTCATCCTTTTCAGATTGATATTCCTCATAATTATCTGCTGTTTCACGGATTATTACTTTTTCTCTTTCATCAATTGAATCGAAATCACCTACAGCATATTTGATAGGTATTTCTTTTTGTGCTAAAACGAATGCTCCACGGTCTGCGCCAATCCAATAGTCAACTTTATCTATATAGGGATTAAACTCCGGGATAAGTTCTTCAGGACCATTCCCAACAATCGCAACAACAGTCATCGAGTTTAACCTTTAGCAGCAATACGTAATGCTTGTATTGCTTCCTGTCTATTTTCGTGATTATAGATTGCACTCCCAGCAACAAGTACATCTGCACCAGCATCTGTACATAACTTGGCTGTTTCTACATTAACCCCGCCGTCTATTTCAATTTCAAAGGATAAACCAAATTCCTTTCTCCAAGCTGAAACCTGTTCAATCTTTTTTAATACACTCTTAATAAATGATTGTCCACCGAAACCAGGATTAACTGTCATCAGCAGCACCAGATCAACATCTGCAAGAATTGGCAGCAATACTTCAGCAGGGGTTGCAGGATTAATTACAACTCCGGCTTTCACATTATGTTGCTTGATTAATTGAAGGGTACGATGTAAATGTGTACATGCCTCTTGATGAACAGTAATAATTGAAGCACCACTGCTAGCAAATACTGGAATATATGGATCTGGATTTTCTATCATTAAATGGACATCTAATGGAAGATTTGTTATTGGTTTAATAGCCTCCACAATCAATGGTCCAATTGTAATATTTGGTACAAAATGACCATCCATAACATCTACATGGATATAGTCTGCTCCGCCCTTTTCAACATCTTTAATTTCTTCTCCAAGTTTCGCAAAATCTGCTGATAGGATGGAAGGTGCAATTTTCAACATAATTAATACCTCTGCTTTCTCGACTGAATTTCTATTAAAAAACTTAAATAATGTTCATATCTGAAAACTTCTATTTTCTTATTTTCTACCGCCTCTTTTACCGCGCATTTCGGTTCTTTATGATGCATGCAGCCTCGAAATTTACAGAGTTGCGCATACCTGCGTATTTCAGGAAAACTATCACTTAGAATATCTGCTTCAACCTCACTAAAGTCTAGAGCACTGAACCCAGGCGTATCTGCAACTAAACCGTCATAAAGCTGAATTAGTTCCACATGCCTAGTAGTATGTTTCCCACGACCCAGACTTCGGGATATTTCCCCTGTTTCTAGTGTCAAGGAAGGGTTTAATGCATTGAGTAATGAGGTTTTTCCAACTCCGGACTGTCCCGCAAAAACCGACACATTGTCTCTAAAATAATGTGAAAGATCTGGTAAATTATCTGGGTCCTTTGATGAAAGTAATTCTACCTTATAGCCAATTCCCTCATATACTTGCTGATATTTTTCAATTTCCGATTGTTCAGAATCGGTGAGCATATCAATTTTCGTAATAAAAATAACTGGTGTAATATTTTTAGCCTCAATTAATACGAGAAAACGGTCAAGTAAAAGTGTACTAAAATTAGGGGAATTGGCAGAACTAATAATAATTGCCTGTGTAATATTGGCTATAGGAGGACGAACAAGCTCGTTCGTCCTCTTGTTAATCTTCATAATATAGCCTTCATCATTTTCATCTAAGTCATATTGTACAAAATCGCCAACCAAAGGGGAAATCTTCTGATTGCGAAAGACTCCTCTTCCTTTACAAGGATAGACATTATCACCAGATTGTACATAGTAAAACCCACTTAAAGCTTTAATGATTCTCCCTTCTGCCATTTATTCACCATCCTCATATGATACTGTATCTCTTACAATTTCTTCATCATCACGTGTAATAACATATTCCGCTTCACTTTTAGGAGCAATCGTTAACGTAAAGGTAACTGGTGTATCCTCCGTAATTGGTACTTCACGATAAACGTTAGTAATATTATTATTTACATCACCAATATAAATTTTTACAATTTGTTCAACAGGCTCCTGTTGCTCTGGTGGTGTTTCATCTGGATTATCCTGCTCACCCTCTTCTGGCTCTTCGGGCTGCACTGGTTTATATTGTACTGTGTAGGTAATAGTATGCGATGCTGGTGGCTTCTCTTCTGGACCAATGGAGATATGAACATCAACCGTGGCCCCTTCCTGTACTTCTATTCCCATTGTTGGTGACTGTCTAATCACCATACCCACAGGTACCGTATCAGAATTCGCCTCGATTACATTCATATTAAGGTTTTTAGAATCCAAATATGCTCTCGCATCTTCCTGTGTCATGCCAGTTAAATTATTTAAACTTATTAACTCAGGCCCCATACTTACTTCAAAAATAACCTTTGTTTCACTCGGAATAACGTCACTTTCAGGTGTTGGCTGAATTTGATCTAAAATTTCTCCTTCTGGACGATTAGAATATTTATCAATCTTAATAACCTCCGGGTAACCCGCTTCCTCTAGGATTCGTTTAACCTGACTATAATCACGGCCAACATAATCATGGAAGGTTACTTTTTCTTTCCCTTGACTAATGAACAGTGTAATAGTAGCCCCTTCCTTTGCAATACGATCTGCACCAGGGGTTGTCTTAACCACATGTCCTTCCTCAACTTCTTCCGAGTAAACAAGCTCATCCTCTACCACAAATTTCTTCTCTTCTAAAATCTCTCTAGCCTCATCACTCTCCGTGCCGACAACATTAGGAACAGGGATTTCTTTCGGCTGGAAAATACCAGGAATCATGAAAAGAGCAGCTACTCCAGCTGCAAGCAAGAGAAGAATAATCACTAGAATCATCGGCCATTTCTTTCTCTTCTTCTTTTCTTTTTTCAAATTCTTCTCTTTCTTCGTTGCTTTACTAGATGCAGCCTTATCGTTGCTTTCTTCTGGGAAATTCTTTGTTGCTCCATTTGTTTGATGGACGATTGTATGTTGATCAAGGTTATCAGCAATTTGGTTATCCGTAATAATTGGAATCGCCTTTGTTTCATCACCAGCTTCGACTGGCGGCTCATACATTTCTTCATTGATTTTACTTGGATCAAGGGCCGTTTCCAAGGCCTCTTCCATTTCATATATCGATTGATAGCGATGAAAGGGGTCCTTCGCAGTAGCTTTTAATACAATATTTTCAACACTTTGCGGGATATCTTGGTTATACCTTCTAACAGAAGGTGTATTGCTTTGCAAATGCTTTAATGCAATTGATACTGGCGATTGACCTGAAAATGGGATCTTTCCTGTAAGTAACTCGAATAATACAATTCCAATCGAATAAATATCCGATTTCTTTGTCGCCATCCCACCACGTGCTTGTTCTGGAGAAAGATAATGCACGGAACCTAGGATTGAATTCGTTTGTGTTAAAGAGGTTGCACTCAAAGCAACAGCAATCCCAAAATCGGTAACTTTGATCTGACCAAACTGATCTATTAAAATATTTTGCGGTTTGATATCACGATGTACAATGTCATTATCATGTGCATGTGCAATAGCCGATGTTAACTGGCGCATAATATCAAGCGATTCACTAACTTCAATTGATCCATGATGCTGTATGTATTCTTTCAATGTCATACCATCTACATATTCCATTACAATGTACATCACATGGTCTTCTCCACCGACATCATAGATGTTCACAATATTCGGATGTGATAAACTTGATGCTGACTGAGCTTCACGATCAAAACGGGCGATAAATTCCTGATCATTCGCATATTCCATCCGTAATGCTTTTACTGCAACATCACGATCCAATATCGTATCCCTCGCTAGAAAAACATTGGCCATTCCGCCGCCACCAATTTTTTTAATGATTTTGTAGCGATCATTTAGCATATGGCCCTCATTCATGCAGATTCACCTTCTTCCGTCGATGAATCAAGCGATGCTAGGATAATGGAAATATTATCTTCACCACCACGAGCATTAGCCAAATCAATTAATTGCTTCCCTGCCTCGAGTATATCAATTGGTTGTTCTATTACTTCAAGTAATTCTTTATCTTCTATTTTATCCGTTAACCCGTCAGAACATAAAAGGATTTTATCGCCTGTATCGATGCCGACTGTATTAATTTCTGGTTCTACTGTAGTATCGGTACCTAAAGCTTTTAATACAATGTTTTTTCGAGGATGGTGCTGTGCATCGACTTTCGAGATTTGCCCAGACTGAACGAGTGCATTCACTAATGAATGATCCTCAGTTATTTGCCTGAATCCTTTACCATTTAACAAATAACATCTGCTGTCGCCAATATGAGCGATACTTAGAAATTCTTCTATGTGAATTGCAATAACAATCGTCGTTCCCATTCCTTCACATTCGCTATTCTTTTGGGCATGTTCATAAATCGATTCGTTAATTTCCGAAATCGTTTCAACTAACCACGCCTCCAAATCCTTTGGAGCTGAAAAATCGTTTGTACGCTCCCATTTATCTTTCATCAGTGATGTTGCCATCTGACTGGCGACATCACCAGCCTGGTGTCCACCCATTCCATCAGCAATAATCGCCAAAAATTGACCTGCAAGATTATAAAATATCCCACCAGAATCCTCATTATGTTGCCTAACTCTGCCACGATCCGTTAAGAATTGCCCGTTCATATTATATCCCTCCTTATTTGAAAACTAGGATCTAATTAACAGTTATTAAATAATATTTTCAATGCGCTCAATCAATTATTTAGTTAAAGTATTGCATATTTTCCCTTAGAAAACTAGATTTATCATTTAGTTAAGCGAAAGATACAATTTAAAACCTTCTATCGGCTAAGTGAAACAAGGATTATTTCTTCCTCTTAAGTCTAGTAAGAAAGAAGCCGTCTGTATCAAAATCCTGTGGAAATAATTGCAATCCTATTTTAGACCTTCCCTGCGAAGCTTTTAATTCATCTGGCAAGTCTTCGAAAAATGCCGAATCAATTTCAAAGTCAGGATGATTTTCAATAAATGTATTTACAACTTGTTCGTTTTCTTGCTTATCAACGGTACACGTGCTATAAATGAGCAATCCTTCTTTCTTCAGAAGTGGTGCAACCTGCGTTAATATATCCAATTGAATTTCTGACAAGCGTTCAATATCTGTTTCTTTTTTTGTGTATTTTATTTCTGGTTTCCCACGTATCACACCGAGTCCAGAGCACGGTGCATCGACAACAATTCGGTCAAAGCTCTCTTCTGAATGGATTTCTTGCAGCTTTCTTGCATCATTTGCTTTTGCGTCGATAATTGTTAACCCAAGACTCTCAGCTTTATTCTCGATTAAATTTACCTTCTTTTTATGAAGATCATATGCCTTTATATTTCCTTTATTTTCCATTTTCTCAGCAACATGTGTTGCCTTTCCACCAGGAGCACTACAAGCATCCAAAACTTCCATATTTGGCTTTGCATCAAGCATTTCGGCAACAAGCATAGAACTTTGATCTTGAATCGTAATCATTCCATCCTTAAATAGACTGGAGTGTAAAATATTCCCTTTTTCGATAATGATACCTTGACTGGAGAAACGAGATGTAGCTACTGTGAATCCTTGCTCCATTAGTATCTCTATCGCTTCCTGTCTTGTTATTCTTAATTGCTGTACTCTAATAGATTGACTTTTCTTCGTGACATTAGCCGCACACATTGCTTCCGTCGTTTCCAATCCGTATTGCTCTGTCCATCTGGCAACTAGCCATCTTGGGTGACTTGTTTCAATGCTGATCCTGTTAACCGGATCCTCAATTAATGCCGTATCTGGGACTCCATTCCGCTGTACGTTTCGCAAAACACCATTTACGAATCCTGCAATTCCCTTGTGTCCCCGCTGTTTCGCAATTTCTACTGCCTCGTGAATAATCGCGTGATCTGGAACCTTATCTAAATATACCATCTGGTAAAGTGACATTCTTAAAAGAATTCTTACCCATTGTTCGACTTTTTTCTTGGAGCCCATAAAGCTTTCTAAGTAATAATCCAACGTCATTTCTCTTTGTAATGTTCCATAAACAACTTCAGTTAATAGACCTTCATCTTTCTGTTTTATCTGACCAGATTTAATTTCATGATCAATTAGCAGATGGCTAAAGCTCTGATCCTTTTCAATTCGGATTAATAAATCTAATATAGCGTTTCTCAATTGATATGTTTTCATTTACTCACCCATTATGACACCTAGTTTAATACGATCACTTGAACCAAGTAAATAATCCTTTACTTGCATTCTCTTTTTACCTGCTGGCTGGATTTCGGTAATTTTTAACCCCTGTTGATTACCACAAACGACAACGAAAGCTTCATCCTCAAGTTTTTTGACGATTTCTCCAGGCTTCCCTTGATAGGTAGTCGAATCGACTTCGCCCCACCAGATTTTCATCACACTTCCCTCATAAGTTGTGAAGGCTACTGGCCATGGATGTAGTCCACGAATTTGATTGTAGATTGCTTGGTTATCTTTTGTCCAATCGATCTTTTCCTGCTCTCGTTTGATATTGGCAGCGAAGGTCGCTTTTGCTTCATCTTGTTTGATCGGCTCCAATTGTTTAGCGAATAATTTTGGCAAGGTTTCTAATAATAGAGATGATCCTGCTTCTGAAAGCTTGTCATGCATCGTTCCTACATTATCATCTTCTTCAATTGGTACACTCACTTGAGTCAAAATATCTCCTGCATCTAACTTTTCCGCCATATACATAATCGTAATCCCTGTTTCTTTTTTACCTTGGATGATTGCATAATGGATTGGTGCCCCACCCCGTAATTCTGGTAGTAATGAAGCATGAACATTAATACAACCAAATTCTGGTGCTTCTAATAATGCATTCGGTAAAATTTGGCCATATGCTGCGGTTACAATTAAATCTGGATTATAACTTAAAATTTCTTCATAATCATTTCGCAATTTTTCTGGTTGAAATACTGGTATATTATGTTTTTCTGCTTCTACTTTAACAGGTGAAGGTGTAATGACACGCTTTCTCCCTTTTGGTCTGTCCGGTTGGGTAACTACTAATACTACTTCATATTCCGATTGTACTAGCGACTCTAGAACTGGCACAGAAAAATCTGGTGTCCCCATAAAAACGACTTTTTTCAAAACATTACCTACTTTCAGATTCAATAAATTTAGTCTTGTTTACATTAAATGATATGGTTGCATATCCACAGTTATCAGCAAATCATCTTTTCGTACCTCATCGGCAAATTGCTCAACAATTTTTCTAATATAAACACGTAAATCAGGTTCATTTCTGTATTTTATCATGCATTGATAGCGATATCTATCTTTGATCCGTGGAATTGGTGACGGTGTTGGTCCTAATACCACTGTATCCTGTTGCAGTTGTCTCATTAGCAATTGCGCAATTTGCTGTGATGTCTGAATCACTTTCACGCGGTTTTTATGAGAGATTGTGATAAGTGCTAGATAAAAATACGGAGGATATTGAAAGATTCTTCTAGTATTCATCTCTTTATTATAAAAATCATTAAAGTTATATTCGCTTGCAAGAACAATACTGTAATGCTCAGGAGTATACGTCTGGACAATTACTTCACCAGTTAGTTCATGTCTCCCCGCTCTGCCACTAACCTGGGTTAATAATTGAAAGGTCTTTTCGGAAGAACGGAAGTCTGGTAAATGCAGCATCGAATCTGCAGTTAGGACACCTACTAATGTAACATTCTCAAAATCTAATCCTTTTGCAATCATTTGCGTTCCTAATAATATATCCGCTTTTCGATCAACAAATTGCTTTAATATTTTTTCATGAGAGCCTTTCCGCCTAGTCGTATCCACGTCCATCCGTAACACTCTTGCCTCTGGGATTAGCTGGGTAATTGCTTCCTCGACTCGCTGAGTGCCGGTACCAAAATAACGGATCAACTTACTTTGACACTCAGGGCAAGCGCTTGGCATCGACTCTTCATGTGAACAATAATGGCATTTTAACTGATTGCTATTCTTATGATAGGTTAGTGCAATATCGCAATGCGGACATTCTTTTACGTGACCACAATCTCTGCACATCACAAATGTAGAGTATCCGCGACGATTTAGTAATAGAACGACCTGCTCCCCTCTTTCAATACAAAGCTCGATACTCTCTTTCAGCTTTCTTGAAAACATAGTCCGATTTCCAGCGTGAAGCTCTTCACGCATATCAACGATATCAACTTTAGGCATTGGTTTATCATTGGTTCTTTTATTTAAGGTTGCTAACTTATATACACCTTTACTAGCTCTGGCGTAAGACTCTAAAGTCGGTGTCGCACTGCCCAGAATTACCGGACATTGATGGTACTCCCCGCGGTGTATCGATACATCTCTTGCATGATAGCGTGGCTGATCTTCCTGTTTATATGTTGTTTCATGTTCTTCATCAATAATGATAATTCCGAGATTTTCAAATGGCGCAAACACAGCAGATCGTGCTCCGACAACAACCTGTACTTCTTTTCGCTGGATCTTGCGCCATTCATCAAACTTCTCACCAGCAGATAATGCACTATGCATCACCGCAACATTTGCGCCAAATCTCCCTTTAAAACGTTTCACCATTTGTGGTGTTAATGATATTTCTGGAACTAGAACGATCGCTTCTTTTCCTTTATTAATCACGTTTTGGATTGCCTGTAAATAGATCTCCGTTTTTCCACTTCCTGTCACACCGTGAAGCAGAAAGACATCATGGTACTGGGAATCAATCGCTTCATTAATTGGGTTAATCGCAATTTGTTGTTCTTCCGTTAAAGTTAATGGATTTGTACGTTCGATTTCTGCATCATTATACGGATTTCTAAATACTTCTTCCCTTTTTGTCTCAAGGAGTCCCTTATCCATTAGCGCTTTTACGGTACTTGTTGTTGTATTTACTAACTGAAGCAATTTCTTTTGTTCAATGGATGTTTCATTTTCTATAAAGAAACGTAATAATTGCTTCTGCTTCTTTGCACTCGGTGATAAATCAAGCAGTGCTTCTTCTAATAAATGTGCCGGGCGACTCGCCGCTATCTTTGTTACATACTTTTTCGTTATTTTCGATTTCACAAGATATTCGATTGAAATATCTCCTTCTTGAATTACTTTCTGCAGTTGATAGTAGCTCACTGTTGATCCTGCAAATTCATCGAAGCTTATAACATCTCGCCCAGCGAAAAGCGTTTCAAAGGGTTCTGGTAATTCAGCATCTGTCATTCTTATAAGCTCTTTTTCATATTGCGCCTTTAACACTTGGGGCAGCATCGCTTGTAATGCAGTAATAGACAGACTAAGGGTTTCATTTGCCACCCACTTTCCTAAGTCTAATAACTCGTTTGTCAAAACGGGGGTCAAATCCAATACTTCTACAATTTCCTTTAATCGCTTAAAGGATGACTCTGATACACGTCCAACAACAAATCCCATAATTTTTCTCGGTCCAAACGGCACAATAACACGCATACCATTTTCTAGTATTTCTTGAAATCTTTCTGGAATGTAATAATCAAATGTTTGATTTATAGAACTTGCAGGTACATCCACAATTACTTTTGCTATATTCAATGCTTTTCATCCTTCATATCTCGGTCAATGAAGCGCAATACTTTTTCTGCTATTTCTTTTTTAGAAGCTAGTTCGATATCCTCTCGTTCCCGCTTTTTATTTACATAGGTAACGATATTCGTATCTCCACCAAAACCAGCACCTTTAGTTGAAATATCATTAATGATAATTGCGTCTAAATGCTTTTTCTCTAGTTTATTTAATCCATACTCGATTGAATTACTCGTTTCAGCAGCAAATCCAACTAGGAATTGATTCGTCTTTATCTCACCTAGCGACAGTAAAATATCTTTCGTACGTGTCATTTCGAGCTGCAAGTCACCAGGTTGCTTTTTCATCTTCTCATCATAGACAAGCTTTGGTGTGTAATCCGCAACCGCTGCCGCTTTTATGACGATATTATTTGTTGGAAAATATTGATGCATCGCTTCATACATGTCCTGTGCAGATGTCACATTGATTCGGTTTATTTTATTGTTTGCAGCAGTTAGCGACGTTGGTCCAGTAACCAATGTTACTTCTGCACCAAATTTTGCTGCTGCTTCCGCTAATGCAAATCCCATTTTTCCCGATGAGTGATTGGTAAAGAAGCGCACAGGATCTATTTTTTCATGTGTTGGACCTGCCGATACGAGAACTTTCTTTCCTTGCAAAAATGGTTCAACGGATTGATGCTTTTCAAGTACATCAATGATGGTTTCTGGCTCCTCTAAGCGTCCTTTTCCAATCCATCCACATGCTAAGTAGCCTGCACCTGGTTCAATAAAATGATATCCCCACTCGTCTAATTGCTGCATATTCTTCATAACAGCAGGATGCCCATACATATTAACATTCATAGCTGGAGCAACATAAACACTTGCCTTTGTAGCTAACAACGTTGTCGAAAGCATATCATCAGCTATCCCATTGGCAATTTTCCCAATAATGTTTGCTGATGCTGGCGCAATAATGACGATGTCTGCCCAATCCGCTAAATCAATATGTGCGATTTTGTTTGGATCTTTTTCATCGAATGTATCTGTATAAACGGGATTGCGTGATAACGCTTGAAAGGTTAAAGGGGATACAAATTCCGTCGCGCTTTTCGTCATAACGACTTTAACATTTGCACCCTTCTGCGTTAATTTACTTGTTAATGCGCATGCCTTATAAGCAGCAATACCACCAGCAACCCCTAATAGAATATTCTTCTTAAATACCATCAAGTAGCACCTCTCAACAATTATTTCCAAATTCTTATTTATCTATAGTTTATTTATACCATAAAACAGCGTACTAAATCTTGTAATAGCCAATATAACAACAATACCCCCGCAAGTAATAAGCGAGGGTATTGTTTATAGAAATTCTATGCGTTCAAACTGTATCATCTAAGAAAGATATAATACCTTTCTTAACTAATAAGTGCAATTAAGCTTCCACTTTAAAGAAGGCTTAACCAAATTTTTTAGTCTTTTGCTAAATGCAGTTTTCCGGCTTCAATCTCTTCAAGTGCCATTCCAACATTTTTAAATGATTTTGGATTTTCCACTTGTAAATCCTTCGTAAGCGTTAGCTGTCTTGCACGTCGAGATGATAATGTAACAAGTGTATATTTTGATTTAATTCTTTCTTGCAATTTATCAATAGATGGTTCTAACATCAATGGATTTCATCCTCCAGTATTTTCTTATATTGTTTTGCAACCCGAACACGTTTGAGGTGTTCGCTTTGGATAATGGCTTTTACTTTTGCAACCGCATGATCGACATTGTCATTTACAACGACATAGTCATATGCATCCATCATCTCAATTTCTTTTCTTGCTTCTTTCAACCGGTTTAATACTAACTCTTGAGATTCTGTACCACGATTTACAATTCGATTTTTCAGTTCCACTAAACTTGGTGGGAATAGAAAAATAAATACACCCTGCGGAAAGTTTTCTTTCACTTGAAGAGCACCTTGGACTTCGATTTCTAAAAAGACATCCAATCCTTTTTCAAGTGTTTCTTCAACATATTTCCGAGGTGTGCCATAATAATTATTTACATACTTCGCATGTTCCAGTAGTTGATTTTGTCCAATAAGTCTTTCAAATTCTTCATTTGTCTTATAGAAATAGTCTACACCATCAACTTCACCTGGACGTTTCTGTCTTGTTGTCATTGAAATAGAATATTGTAATTCCGTAGATTCTTCAAAAAGTCTTTTCCGGACTGTGCCTTTCCCTACTCCAGATGGACCAGAGAGAATAAATAAAATACCTTTCTCTGCAACCAATATATTTCCTCCTAATACAATTAAACTAAGTAACACAAATCTTAATCATCTGAATCCTCGTCATGACTTAACACTCGCTGCCCAACAGTTTCAGGTTGTACCGCCGATAGTACGACATGATCGCTATCAGTGATTATTACTGCTCTCGTTCGGCGCCCGTATGTAGCATCTATCAGTTTATTATGATCTCTTGCAACGGTAATAATTCTTTTTATTGGAGCTGATTCTGGTGAAACAATCGAAATTATTCGATTTGCAG
Source organism: Oceanobacillus zhaokaii (assembly GCF_003352005.1). Classification (GTDB taxonomy): domain Bacteria; phylum Bacillota; class Bacilli; order Bacillales; family Amphibacillaceae; genus Oceanobacillus; species Oceanobacillus zhaokaii. The sequence goes on along the minus strand of NZ_CP024848.1, from coordinate 1,763,013 downwards.
AAACAACATTTCCGAATCCTATATTAATAAGTCGCAAATTCAAGTAATTTCCCTCCGTGATCCAGTTGAAAGACTCACATTATTTAAATATCATGACATTTAAATTACGTCTACCAATCATTATACTATAAAACGCAAATAAAAACCTAGGCTTCACTCAATATTTTGTACTTGTTCTTTAATCTTTTCAATTTCACTCTTAAGTGAAACCATCCATTCACTAAGAATAACGTCAGTTGACTTAGAACCAATCGTATTTACTTCACGATGCATTTCTTGTGTGATGAAATCCAGTTTTCTTCCAACCGCACCATTCTTCTCAATCGATGCCCGAAAATGTTCTACATGGCTGGAGAGTCTTGTGATTTCTTCCGTTATATCCCCTTTTTCAGCAAGAAGAACAATTTCCTGGTGAATTCTTGCAGGATCAATTAGCGTGAGACCCTCTAATTGTTCCTCCATTCTTTCCTTGATGCGCCTGCGGTATTCTTCCATTACTAAAGGTCGTCTTGTTTGTAATAATATCACAATATCCTCTATTGTGGATATACGTTTCATTAAATCTTGAAATAAATATTCTCCCTCTTTCATTCGCATGATAACTACCTGTTCACATGCCTTATCAACATTTTCTAAAATAGCATCTTTCAAAGCATCCTGTTGTTTACCTTCCTGCATCGTAAAAATATGAGGGAGCGTTGTTAAAATGGATACTGGGAGCTCACCCGAAAGACTGTACCGTTCTTTAGCTGTAGTTATCTTTTCCATATATTGATCCAACAAATTCCAATCTATTTCTACTGTCTTCTGTACTAGCGAACTCCCTGTCGTTTCGATAATAACTTCGATTCTTCCTCTGTTAAATTGGGAACGAATTATTTTTTTAATTTTTTCTTCTATAAATAATAGAGATGAAGGCATCTTAATTGCAATGTCCAAAAACCGGTGATTCACCGTTCGTATTTCCACACTTAGACTTGCACCATCAATATGTAAAGTCTTTCGTCCATAACCTGTCATGCTCATCGTCATCATTATCACATCCGAATTCAATTATACATTTATCATATCAGAAGAAAAGACTGTTTTCCATTGACTCGTTTTCTTGTCAAAAGTGATTGTTATTACATATAAGATATAAAGAGCGACGTTAGGATGATGGGTGCTCCCAGGCCAGTCGCTCCGAAAATACACTGCGCTTTCCGCGGGGAGCTGGTGAGCCTTCTTGTGCTGTCGCGCTTCGAAGTCTCACCTAGGCTCTTCCTCCCGCAGGAGTCTCCGTGTATTTTCTCCGCTGGGTTTGTGCATTTACTTCGCTTAATCTTCACATTATTAAGATTTGGTACTTCACTCTCTTATCATCGTTAATCTTCACTACGGCCAGGAATCTCCTCGGAGGATGGATTTCCTTAATGAAGGAGATGCAATCAAGATTACACCTAGTTCGCACTTATCTAAAATTGTAACAATCAATTTGAAAAGAGCTAAAAACCCGAACAAGTTTGCTCGGGTTAGCTTGCTTATTTTTTAAAGCCAAATAATACGGTCGGGATTGCACTTAATGCGCCAATGAACATCCAGTCTCTCAAGGATAATGCTGTTGTATGGAAAACTGGCTGCATTGGTGGCCAGTAAATAACAACAAGTAACAGTAATAGTGACGATATAACTGCTAAAATAAGATACATATTTTCAAATGGATTTCTTGAAAACACCGAATGGTCGCTTCGACAGTCAAACACATGAATAAGCTGTGCCATAACTAATGTCGTAAATGCAACTGTCTGGGCATAAATCAAGTTGTCCGGATTATTTTGATACGTTAACATAAACGCAATTAACGTTACTAGTCCAATTAATATCCCACGGCTAATAATTTTATAACCGAGCCCCCTTGCAAATATACCTTCCCGTGGATTTCTCGGCGCTCGCTTCATTACATCACTTTCTGACTTATCTAACCCAAGAGCCATTGCTGGCAATCCATCTGTTACAAGGTTCACCCATAATATTTGCACAGGAATGAGCGGTAAGGGAAGTGCTAATAGCATTGCAAATAACATGACTAATATTTCCCCAACATTCGAAGCAAGTAAATATCGAATAAATTTACGGATGTTCTCATAAATATTTCTTCCTTCATGGATTGCTTCCTTAATCGTCGCAAAGTTATCATCCATTAATACTAGGGATGAGGCTTCTTTCGTAACATCTGTCCCGCTGATGCCCATACTGATGCCAATATCACTCGCTTTAATTGCTGGCGCATCGTTGACACCATCTCCTGTCATCGCTACAATATGCCCTTTATCTTGAAACGCCTTGACAATTTTCAATTTATGTTCAGGTGTGACCCTTGCGAAAACGTAAGTATCTTCAATAATTTCTTCCAGATCAGCTAACGACATTTGATTTAATTGGTGTCCTTCGATGACGAGACCGTTTTCTGGCAATAAGTTTAGATTCTTCGCAATTGCACGGGCGGTATTTACATGATCTCCGGTAATCATGACGGTCTTTATTCCTGCTTGTCTACATTCTTCAATCGCTAATTTTACTTCTTTCCGTGGCGGATCAATCATTCCATAAAGTCCGATAAATGTTAAATCCTGTTCTAAGAAGGAAGCCTCTAGGGATTCATTTTTGGATAAAGACCTTATCCCGATTGCTATCGTTCGAAGTGCTTTACTTGCCATTGTATTAATTGCAGCATCAATTCTCGATCGATCTGCAGTTTTTATTAACGCTTTATTATTTCCGTCAAGCCAAAAGGTGGATCGCGGTAGAAGCACATCTGGTGCACCTTTGGTTATAATAAATCGCATTTGATTTTCATCCTCAACGATAACACTCATCCGTTTGCGGTCCGAATCGAATGGGATTTCTTTAATTATCCGGAAAGTGCCTTTGTCTGCATCTGTAAATCCTAATTTTCTTGCGGCAACTAATAATGCTCCATCCGTTGGGTCACCGTCAATCGAGTATTTCCCCTTTTTGGACTGTAATATCGCATTGTTGCAAAGCATTCCGTAGAGTAGCATAGATCCTAAATTTGGATGATTTTGCTCAACTTTTGTTTTGTTTATAAAAAAATCACCACGAATATCATAGCCATCACCCGTTACATATAAATGCTTTCCATTTAAATAAATCTCTTTTACCGTCATTTGGTTTTCTGTCATCGTTCCTGTTTTATCTGAGCAGATTACGGAAGCACAGCCCAAGGTTTCTACTGCAGATAGTTTTCGAACAATCGCCTTCTTCTTAATCATCCGCTGTACACCGAGTGATAATGCGACTGTAACAATTGCCGGCAGTCCTTCTGGAATTGCTGCAACTGCTAAGGAAACACCTGCTAGAAACATTTCATACATTGGATTACCTTGTAATACTCCAAGAACTACTACTAGAGCTGTTAAAAGTAATGCAACAACAATTAATATTTTGCCGAGCTCAGCTAATTTTCGTTCCAGTGGTGTAATTGTTTTTTTCGTATTGACCATCAATGAAGCTATTTGTCCCATCACGGTATTCATCCCTGTTCCAACAACAACACCTACTCCTGACCCTCTCGTAACAAGTGTACCCATAAAGCCCATATTCACTTGATCTTGTGCATCGAGGTTTTCCTTCACAATCGCTGTAGCATGCTTCATTACCGGTAAAGATTCACCGGTTAGCGCAGATTCTTCAGTCTCCATACTTGTTGATTTAATAATTCGTATATCTGCTGGGATACGATCACCACTATCGATTTTCACAATATCACCAATGACAACTTCACGTGACGATACCCTTTCCCATTTATTATCACGCAACACATGGGCCAATGGCGCTGAAAGTTCTTTTAATTTATCAAGGGACTTTTCAGCTTTTTGCTCTTGAAAATAGCCAATAAATCCATTTACTAAAACAATTAGCATGATTGCAATTGCATCAACAAATTCACCTAATAACCCCGCAATAAGGGTTGCTGCAAGCAGCACAATTACCATAAAATCTTGAAATTGTTTTAAGAAAATGAGCCATCTAGATGTATGCTTTTGCTCATCAAGAACGTTGTAGCCATACTGCTTCTGCCGTTCTTCCACTTGTTTCTCTGTAAGTCCTTTATTACTTGTAACTCCCAACCTCTCTTCAATGTGATCGACGTCTAATTGATACCATTTCATCTGCATTCCTCCGGGCTATTAAATAATACAAGCTCATACTTCAATATCTATGCATACTTGTCCTGAAAAATGCTATAATTGTCAAGAGAGGTGATCCTATGCCATTCGATGGTATTGTAACTAGAGCAGTAACAGAGGAATTAAAGCAAGCAATTGTCCCAGGAAAAATAAATAAAATATACCAGCCCACCGCTACTGAAATTGTCTTAACAATTCGCAGCCAAGGGAAAAATCATACACTACTATTATCAATCCATCCAACCTACGCTAGATTCCACTTAACGGATGATACATATGTCAACCCACAAGAAGCACCGATGTTTTGCATGGTGCTGCGCAAGCATTTATCGGGTGCGACAATTGAAGGAATCCAGCAAAATGGGATGGAACGAATCGTTATTTTTAAAATTAAAACCAGAAATGAAATTGGTGATATTAGCCAAAAGCAACTCGTCATAGAATTGATGGGAAAACATAGTAATGTAATGCTTGTGGACGAAGAAAAAGGCACTATTATTGACAGCTTAAAGCATGTATCGATGGCACAAAATCGCTACCGGACAATTTTGCCTGGCCAGCAATATATCCTTCCACCGGCACAGAATAAGTTAAATCTCCTAGAAACAGATGGTGAGGATTTAATTAAAAAGCTCGATTTTAATGCAGGGAAATTAGACAATCAGATCGTTAGTCATCTTGATGGCTTCTCCCCTTTTATTGCGCGTGAAATCGTTGCACGTGCAGGCTTAGGTAATGGAAATATTTATGCTGAAAAATATATGGAAGTAAGAAGTCAGATAATAGACAATCATTATTCGCCAGCGATTTATCGAAATAATAAAGAAGAATTTCACGTTATTGCGCTACAAAGCTTTAATGGGGAAATTGTAAACTTTGATTCAGTAAATACAATGCTTGATACTTTTTACTCTGGAAAAGCAGAGCGCGACCGTGTAAAGCAGCAGGCGAAAGATTTATCACATTTCATCAAGAATGAAAAGAATAAAAATGAAAGAAAAATGAAAAAGCATCTGCAAACAATTAAAAAAGCTGCAGAAGCAGAGCGTTATCAAAAAAAAGGTGAGCTTTTAACAGCCAATATGCACCTCGTTTCCAAAGGAGACAAAAGCATATCCGTGATTGATTATTATGATCCAGAGCAATCCGAAATAACGATTGAATTAAATCCAAATAAAACCCCTAGTGAAAACGCACAAGGATTCTTTAAAACGTATCAAAAATTAAAAACATCGAAGAAAATAATTGAAAATGAAATTATAAAGAATCAGGAAGAAATCGATTATTTGGATCAATTACTTCAGCAAATTGATGTTGCGAGTGTTGAAGATATCGAGGAAATTCGTGAAGAGCTGCGTGAAGAAGGTTATTTAAAGAAACAAGGCAAACAAAAGAAACAGAGAAACAAACCGAAGAAACCAGTACCAGAGCAATTTATTGCAACTGATGGAACTGAGATTCTTGTCGGTAAAAATAACAAGCAAAACGAATACGTCACAATGAAGCTTGGTCATCGGGATGATACATGGCTACATACAAAGGATATTCCTGGTTCCCATGTAATTATTCGTTCCAAAGAACCTAGTGAGGAAACATTGCTTGAGGCAGCAGAGCTTGCTGCATTTTTCAGTAAATCACAAAACTCATCGGCAGTACCTGTCGACTATACGAAAATACGTCATGTAAAGAAACCAAATGGCGCGAAGCCAGGATTCGTTACATACGATAATCAAAAAACAGTATTTGTAACCCCTTCGAATGAAACAGTGGAGCGCTTAAGAAATAATTAGAAACACTTTGCAAGCTCTTAGGTGAAAGTCATCGTTGCATTTATTCGTTAAGAAAGTTTTTTACTTTCATATCTATCAAAAATGAGGATTCCGGAAGGAATCCTCATTTTTTTATATTACCTCAGGAATAATTTTTACTTCAATATTCCCTCTCGTTGCTTTTGAATACGGACAAAATTGATGCGCAGCTTCCGTTAGTTCTTCTGCTTCTTCCGGACTTACACCTTCAAGTTTTACTTTTAAGGTAACTCCTATTTTAAATCCATCATCTGCTGTATCTTTAAGAAAGCTAACCTCAGCCGTTGTTTCCGAATCGAGTTTCTTCTTCTGTTTTGAAGCAACTAAATTAAGTGCACCATCATAGCAAGCGGCATAACCTGCTGCAAAAAGCTGTTCTGGATTCGATCCTTGCTCGCCAGACTTGTCTGTCGCAGGATTTACTAACTGTAAATCGATTAGTCCATCTTCCGATTTCACATGACCATCTCTTCCATTCTTTGCCGTTGCACTAGATGTAAAAATTACATTACTCACTTTATTCACTCCTTATAATATTACTTATACCTACTTCTTCCTCTAAGTCGTTTCTGTTAAACATAAAAAAAGACTCATTTCTTATTAATTGTTGCAGTTGATGTAAACTATACCAGAAAAAAATATGATTTCAGATCTGGATGGAGATCTATTTACAATAGTCTCCATTCCCTGCTCTGAATCTATTATGAGCATTAGTAGGTTTGCTATTCCAGTTTACTGCATAATCCCCAGCGGAAGAAATACACGAATACTCCTCGAAAATAAAGTACGATTTGTCTGATTGCGATGCAAAGCTGCCTAAGTCTTCCTTGTCCTGCGGGGAGAAGAGCCAAGGTGAGACTTCGAAGTGTGTCAGCACAAGAAGGCTCACCAGCTCTCCTAAGGTGCGCTCCGTGTATTTCTGGAGCGACTGGTCCGAGAGCCATCGGCACATTTAACTAGTTTGGAGTTTATAAAACTTTTAATTTTCATATTTTAAAAGCGTAAACGAAAAACCTTCTTAAATCATTCTAGAGAAAGTTTGTGTTAGTTAGTAGAGATATAAACTGATCGACTTGTGGTAATTTACGAATCCCTTCTTGATAGCAGACCCACGTATCTCTTGTTACAGGTTTTCCATTTAGTTTCAATGGAACATTTGGATATTCATTTTTCATTGAATCGGAGACACTTTCTGGCAGTACCGCCATTCCGATTCCCTGCTTCATAAATTGTTTACAAGTTTCAATTTGGTCCACGGTCATCGTTTTCTGAGGCTTGATTTGCTCTTGATGATGATAGAGCCAGTTATCCACTAGCTCATGCATGCTATCATCACTTTTAAAGGAAATTAACGGACGTTCCTTCAAGTCATTCTTGGGAAAGGGTTCCGTATCAAAGATGTATAATGGGTCATCAAATAAGCGAATCGACACACTCTCCTTTAATTTTTCACCTCGAATGATGCAGACATGATAATTTTTATGGTCTCGTCGAATATCTTCACTTATCCCCGTTACAAGATCAATCGCTACCTTAGGAAACTTAGTAGTATATTCTCCTAATATTACTGGAAGAAATCGCTGGCTAATTAATGATGAGCAGGCAATTGACAATGTTCCTTGGATTTCTTTACTAGACTCTGCAAGTTGATTTATTAATTCACTTTCTTTTTCTACTACCTCATTTGCATGCTTTAAAACAATCTCACCACTTGGTGTTGGAACTAGACCTTTAGGTGTCCTGATAAATAAAGTTTCCCCAAAGTATTCCTCGATATATTTTAAACGCTGAGTTACTGCAGGTTGTGAAATCAGAATAATCTTTGCGGTGCCACGAATTGTGCCAATTTCATTTAGTTTCAAAAGTAATTCATAGTCCTCGATTTTCATTTGCTACACCAACCTAATAATTATTTGTTATTACATTTGATTATATAATAGTATTTTACTTATATCATGCTTAAGCATAGTATAAAAATAATAAGGAATGGAGGCGTAGAAAAATGAATGAAAATCAGTATGTGAAACAGGTTTTCTCTAAAAATAAGGAAGCATATGTTACAAGCAGTACACATGCGTATGGCAGTGACTTATCTACTTTAATTAATTGGCTTCATCCTAATAAAGATATGATTGCACTCGATATAGCCACTGGCGGGGGTCATGCAGGCAAGAAGCTAGCTCCGAATGTGAAAGAAGTTTTTGCAACAGACATTACAAAAGAAATGTTAGAAAATACTTCAACACATTTGCAGCTTTATCCTAACATTAATTATGTCATTGCTGACGCTGAATCACTGCCATTTCTAGATAACGCTTTTGATATTGTTACATGTAGAATTGCTGCACATCATTTTCCTAATCCTGATAGATTTATTGACGAAGTTGAGCGTGTCTTAAAGCCGAATGGCAAATTCCTACTAATTGACAATGTGGGGCCATTGGAGCCTTCTGCCGATACATTCATTAATTCTTTGGAAAAAAAACGAGATTATAGTCATGTCAGATCACTGAAAATTACAGAATGGGAAGAGCTTCTTAGCAACAACCGTTTAACTATATTGAATCAAGAGAAAAGAAAAAAGACCTTACCTTATAATGAATGGGTTTACCGAACATTAGAGGCAAAATCTGAAATTGAAGAAGTAAAAAACTATATATTGTCAGCTGCAGGTGAGATAAAAGATTATTTCCAAATTAAGGTTCTCGATGGTGAAATTATAGAATTTACAATCGATGAATGGATGGTATTATGTAGAAAGTCTCTTAATAGATAAAGTGCGACATAACTTTAGATGATACTTGCTACCTTGGCTGTCGCTCCAGAAATACACTTCGTGCACCTTAGGAGAGCTGGTGAGCCATCTTGTGCTAACGCACTTCGAAGTCTCACCTTGGCTCTTCTTCCAGCAGGACAAGGAAGGCTTCGGCAGCTTTGCATCGCAATCAGACAAATCGTACTTTATTTTCGAGGTGTCTTCGTGTATTTCTTCCGCTGAGGATAGTGCAGAATCTAGTAACAAAAGAATAGAAACCCCACTAACTATCGACACTGAGTCTAGCAGAATACTGGAGACTCGTGTGTGAATAGCAACTAATGCCAGGTCTGAAATCACAATTCATTTGTTCGCACATTACATCAACTATGCATTTTTGTCTTAATATTTTAAGAGCAACATCCAATAATGAGACCCTGATCCTTACTTCAAATTGTCACGCCAGCCGATTAACTTTTCTTTTTCACTTTGAGTTAGCTTCTGGTCTACAACTAGAGCCTCAACCAATTGGTCAAAATTAGTAATTGTTGCAAACGGAAGTTCTGCATCAGTAAACTGTGCTTTCGCCTTTTCTAATCCATATGTAAAGATCGCAAAGACACTAATTACTTCTGCTTTCTCTTGTTGCAATGCTTTGGCAGCTTCAATCGCTGATCCGCCTGTCGATATCAAATCTTCAATGACAAGAACTTTTTGCCCTTTTAATAATTGTCCCTCTATTTGATTTTCTTTGCCATGTCCCTTAGGCTTGGATCGAACGTATACCATTGGTAATTGTAAGCGGTCAGCTAACCATGCAGCATGGGGAATGCCAGCTGTAGCACAACCGGCAATAACATCTGGTTTCTGATCGAGCTTCTCTATCATCGTAATAAATGCTTCTGTAATTTTATTGCGAATGAAAGGATATGACATTGTTAAACGATTATCACAATATATTGGTGACTTTATCCCCGATGTCCATGTGAAATAATGATCTGCATTAATTTGTACTGCTTTAATTTCTAATAAATCTCTTGCCAATTCTTCATTTAGCGCCATTTTCCCACTCCTCTATTGCTTGTCTGTACGCTTGATATGGGTTTTCTGCTTTTGTTATGCTTCTACCTATCACTAGGATATCTGCATTATTTTCTCTAGCGAATTTCGGTGTTGCAACTCGTTTTTGATCATCAATGCTAGAATTAGCTAATCGTATTCCGGGTGTCACGGTTAAAAAGGAAGAACCACATTTTTCTTTAATTGAACCTGCTTCGTGAACCGAACAGACAACACCATCTGCGCCGCTCTGCTCTGCAATATCTGCTAAATGTACGGCACTATCTTTAAGCTCACCAGAGATTAATAGTTGATTATTCATCGTTTCTTTATCATGAGAAGTTAAGATAGTAACAGCAATTAATTTGGTTTTGCGTTTAGGAGAACCACTGAGCAATCCTTCTTTTGCATGTTTTATCATTTCACTGCCGCCAAGTGCGTGGACATTAACAATATCCACTTCTAGTGCAGCAAGATTTTTCATTGCCCTCATTACTGTTGTCGGGATATCATGCAGTTTCAAGTCTAGAAATATCGGATGATTATTGGCTTTTAACTTTTCAATAATAGCTGGTCCCTCACGAAAGAATAGCTCCATCCCTACTTTAACAGGGACACCATGAAGCTGATTATCTTCAAGAAATTGATCCGTGACTTCCCATGTCGGAAAATCAAGAGCCAAATAAATTGCGTTATTCATCATATAAATACCGCCTTTCCGATTGCCTCTTGAACAGAAGATAAGCCATTACGCTTCAACACATCTGGTAAATCAGCAATAATTTCCTTACAAACTAGTGGGTTACTGAAATTAGCAGTTCCAACTGCAACCGCATCTGCACCAGCTAATAAAAATTCCAGTACATCTTCTGCATTACAAATGCCACCCATACCGATAATTGGTAAATCTACGTGCTGCTTCACTTCATAAATCATCCGGATAGCGATTGGTTTAATCGCAGGACCTGACAAACCACCTGTTTTATTCGCGATCAGCGGACGTCTTGATGGGAGGTGAATTTGCATTCCGGTCAATGTATTAATCATTGATAGACCATCAGCACCTGCCGCTTCCACTGCTTTTGCCATTGCAACAATATCGGTAACATTAGGTGAGAGTTTTACATATATTGGTAGTTTGCTTACTCTTTTTACTCTTTCTGTTACTTTTGCAGCCATTTGTGGATCTGTTCCAAATTGGATGCCACCTTCCTTTACATTTGGACAAGATATATTTAATTCCAATGCATGTACATGTTCCGTATCGTTAAATGCTTCTGCTACCATCTCGTATTCCTCAATCGTACTTCCAGCAATATTGGCAATAATAGAAGTATCATATTCAGCTAAGAAAGGCACCTCCTGTTCAATTATATGATTGACACCTGGATTTTGTAAGCCGATGGCATTAAGCATTCCTGAAGCAGTTTCAGCGACCCGTGGTGTTGGATTTCCTAATCTAGCAGTTCCCGTCGCTGCCTTCATTATCACTGCCCCAAGTTCACTTAAGTCATAAAAATTACTATATTCATATCCAAATCCGAAACACCCCGAGGCAGGCATAATAGGATTTTTCAAATTCAAACCTGGTAATACTACCGCTAACTCGTTCATATTATTACCTCCTCCGCACTAAATACAGGTCCATCACTGCATATTTTTTTATAACCACTTTGATTATTTGCTGGTATCATGCAAGCAAGACAGGCACCTACACCACAGCCCATCCGCTCCTCCAAGGAAATATAACCACGTTTCCCAATTAATTTATCCGTTATTGCTTTTATCATTGGGAGTGGTCCACAAGTGTAATAACAATCAAAATTCCCTACCTGATCCAATAAATCTGTTACAAATCCTTCTTCTCCATAAGAACCATCGTCAGTCACAATATACGTTTCTGCAACTTGATTAAACTTTTCTTCATAGAAAACATTTTCCGCTGTTTGAAATCCTAGTATCGCAATAACATTAACATTCTGCTCTGCTAGCTGCTTACCAAGGTAATACATCGGTGGTACACCGATCCCACCGCCTATCAAAAGAACAGTTTTCTTCTCATTTTGTTCAGACGGAAAACCATTTCCACTCGGACCAAGTGCATCAATTTGCTGCCCCACTCTGTATTCTGCTAAACGTTTCGTGCCACTTCCAACTACTTTGAAAAGAATCGTGACGATATGATTCTGTTTATCTATATCAGCTATGGAAATCGGTCTTCCCAACGTATGACCTTCCATTAAAATATGGAGGAATTGCCCTGGCACCGCGTTTTCACTAATATGGATATTCTCTAACTTCATTTCGAACGTGGCTTTCGCAATCTGTTTCGTTGCAATAATTGTCAGCTTTTCTTTTTTCATGGTTGAACAACCTCTTTATTTGTCATTGAATTTGCGGTTAGAGTTGTAGCATCGATTACGTTTAGTATTGCATTTGCTGTATCTAAATTAGTTAAACAGGCTATTCCATGCTCTACAGCTTGACGACGAATTAAAAATCCGTCCGAACGTGGCTGCTTACCCGAATTTAATGTATTCACTACAAATTGTACTTGCCCTTTTTCAATAATGGAAAGGACATTTGGCTTTTCTGCGCCTACCTTCTGTACAGCTGTAATCGGAATTCCTGCTAGTTTTACAAAAGCAGCTGTCCCCTCTGTTGCAAATAATTCAAATCCCAGCTCATGGAAGCGTTCTGCAATATTGAGCATTTCAGCTTTATCCTTATCGGCGACGGTTAGTAATACGCCACCTTCTTGAGGGATCTTGATTCCAGCAGCAAGCAATCCTTTAAATAAAGCTTTTTCTAAGTTTCTATCATAACCGATTGCCTCTCCGGTTGATTTCATTTCTGGCCCAAGAATCGTATCCACGCTGCGCAATTTTTCAAAAGAAAAGACGGGAATCTTAACCGCAACATCATCTATATCTGGAAGAATCCCAGATTCATAACCTAAGTCGGTTAGTTTCATACCAAGGATTGCTTTTGTTGCCAGATTAGCCATAGGCACACCAGTAATTTTACTTAAAAACGGAATGGTTCTACTTGCTCGTGGATTCACTTCAAGGACATATACATCCTCATCACGAATAATAAATTGAATGTTAATCAGACCTTTTACCTGCAGTCTTCGCGCAATTTTAATTGCTGCATCGACACATTTCTGTTTGACGTTATCGCCCATTCTTTGTGGTGGGTAAACTGCCATCGAATCGCCTGAATGTACGCCAGCGCGCTCAATATGCTCCATAATTCCCGGCAATATCACAGTCTCCCCGTCGCTGATTGCATCAACTTCTGCTTCCATACCTGTAATATATTTATCGATTAGCAGCGGATGCTCTGGACTCGCATTTATTGTTTTATTTAAATATAACTGCAGATCATGATCATCATAAACAATTTCCATTTTGCTTCCACCAATTACGTAAGAAGGTCTTACGAGTACCGGATAACCAACCCAATTTGCAACTTCAATCGCTTGGTCAAAATTGCGAACTGCCTTACCTTTTGGGCGAAGGATTGCCAATTCATCCAGTAAGTCTTCGAATTTGTCACGATCCTCTGCACGGTCAATCGATTCCAAGCTTGTTCCTAGAATATTAACCCCCCTGCGTTCAAGTCCTGCTGCTAAATTAATTGCGGTTTGCCCACCAAACTGGACAATTACACCCTCTGGATTTTCTAATGCAATGACATGCATGACATCTTCCAATGTAAGAGGTTCAAAATAAAGCTTGTCAGAGATACTAAAATCTGTAGAAACCGTTTCTGGATTATTGTTCATAATAATTGATTCATATCCCATTTCCCTAATGGCAAGAACGGAATGAACGGTAGCATAATCAAATTCAATTCCTTGACCAATCCGAATTGGACCAGAGCCAAGAACGAGAATCTTTTTACGCTCCGTAGCAATCGATTCGTTCTCCTCTTCATACGAGCTATAAAAGTATGGAGTCTCAGATTCGAATTCCGCTGCACATGTATCTACCATTTTATAGACCGGCGTTATGTTTTTCTTCTGCCGCTGTTCATACACGTAATCAACGGATACATTCCATAGTCTAGCAATCTGTGCATCTGAAATTCCAATGCGTTTTGCTTTCATTAATATTTCCTTAGAAAGACGATTATTTACTAGTTCCGTTTCAAACATGATTAATTGTTGTATTTTTACAAGGAAAAAACGATCGATTTTTGTATAGTCAAAGATCGTCTCAACAGATACCCCTCGACGAAATGCCTCTGCAATAACAAAAATACGTTCATCATCCGCTGATTTCATCCGATTTTCCAATTCAACTGTTGCTGCTTCTTCTAATGATTTCAGCCATAACTCGTGTGAACCATGGTCAAGAGAACGGATACCCTTTAATAGTGACTCCTCGAAACTTCTCCCAATCGCCATGATTTCACCGGTAGCCTTCATTTGGGTTCCAAGCTTTCTGTCACCCGCTGTAAACTTATCAAATGGGAAGCGTGGGAATTTCGTAACGATATAATCAAGTGTCGGTTCAAATAATGCATATGTATTTCCTGTAATCGGATTGATAATCTCATCCATCGTGTACCCTACTGCTATTTTTGCTGCTACTTTTGCAATTGGATATCCTGTTGCTTTTGATGCCAGCGCAGAGGATCTGCTTACTCTTGGGTTCACTTCGATAATATAATAGTTGAAACTATTTGGGTCGAGTGCCAGTTGGACATTACATCCACCTTCAATCCCCAGTGAACGAATAATTTTAAGAGAAGCGTTGCGTAATAGCTGGTGCTCACGATCACTTAAGGTTTGTGAAGGAGCAACAACAATCGAATCACCAGTATGTATACCCACCGGATCAATATTTTCCATATTACAAACAACAATAGCTTGATCCTTTTTATCACGAATCACTTCATATTCAATTTCTTTAAATCCAGCGATATTTCGTTCAATTAGACACTGATTTACTGGTGATAATGCCAAACCATTTCTAGTAATCTCCGTTAATTCTGTTTCGTTATAACACATTCCACCGCCAGTTCCTCCTAATGTATATGCTGGGCGTACAATTAGTGGAAAGCCAATCTCTTTTGAAAAATCAATTGCCTCTTTTACAGTATGCACTATTCTGCTATCAGGTACAGGCTCATTGATCTCTTGCATTAAACTTCTGAATTTCTCTCGATCCTCTGCTTTTTGAATTGCTTCTAATGATGTACCTAATAATTCAACATCATACTTGGATAATATTCCATTATTCTCCAATTCAATTGCTAAGTTTAATCCAGTTTGCCCTCCTAATGTAGCTAAAAGTGCATCCGGCCGTTCCTTACGAATAATCTTTGTTAAAAATTCAACCGTTAATGGCTCCATATATACTTTATCTGCTACTGTATGATCAGTCATAATCGTTGCTGGATTGGAATTTGCTAAGATGACAGTGTACCCTTCATCCTTCAGCGTTTGACATGCCTGTGTACCTGAATAATCAAATTCAGCTGCTTGACCAATTACAATTGGACCTGACCCGATTACTAGAATTTTATTGATTGCAGTATTTTTAGGCATATGCTTCCTCCTCATTCTTACTTGATTTAATCATTTGCAAAAATCGATCAAATAAATAATTCGTATCTTCAGGACCTGGTGCTGCTTCTGGGTGATATTGGACGGAAAACGCAAGATGCTTTATATGTGCGATTCCTTCCACTGTGTCATCATTTAGCGCCACTTGTGTCAATTCTAATTCTGTATTTTCGAGTGATGCTTTACTTACTGTATAACTATGATTTTGAGAGGTTAAGTAAGTTTTATTTTTGCGAATATCTTTAACAGGATGGTTAGCACCTCTGTGACCAAATTTCATTTTCTTTGTATCTGCACCATTTGCAAGCGCTAATAATTGATGTCCTAGACATATTCCAAAGATAGGAATCTTTCCAATTACTTGTTTAATCATTTCTATAGCTTCCGGCACATCTTTAGGATCTCCTGGTCCATTTGTAAGCAACATGCCATCAGGTTTTAAACGCAATATATTTTCTGCACTATAGTTATAAGGAACAACCGTAATATGACAGTCACGTTTGGTTAGTTCACGAAGTATGCCATGTTTAGCACCAAAGTCAACCATTACAATTCGCATTCCTCTTCCGGGTACAACATAAGGTTTTATGGTGGAGGTCATTTTAACTTGGTCTGTTGGTAATTTCATTTCTTTCAACTGACTAACAATATCTTCTGCTGACTTGCTGGTATCTGTAATCATAGCTTTCATTGTTCCATGTTTTCGAATAATCTTTGTTAGTTTCCTAGTATCAATACCAGAAATACCTGGGATATCATGCGCTTTTAGAAAATGATCCAGGCTTTCATCATTTCTAAAATTAGAAGGATGTTCACTCACTTCTTTTACCACAAAGCCCTTAATAAATGGTGTTACTGTTTCAAAATCATCACGGTTTATTCCGTAATTACCGACTAGCGGATAAGTCATTGTTACGATTTGTCCATAGTACGATGGGTCTGTAATAACTTCTTGATAACCAGTCATACCTGTATTAAACACCACTTCTCCTGATGATAAACGATCGCTGCCAAATCCTTTACCTATGAAAACCGTTCCATCCTCAAGAACCAATTGTCGTTTGTACATGAAAATCCTCCTCGTTAATGTAAACTACATTTCCCTCTGAGATTGTTAATACTGGAGAACCTGCAACCTTCCACCTGTCGAATGGTGTATTTTTTCCTTTCGACAAAAAATTTTCTTTTTGAATAATCGATTCTCTTTCTAAATTCACCACTGTGATATCAGCTACTCGATTTTCTTCTAATACTCCATAGGGCAGATTAAATACTTTGGCTGGTTTAACCGTTATCCATTCAACAAGCTGATGCAATGTAACCTTTTCTTGTTTCACTAAGTATGTATATAGAAGTGGGAAAGCCGTCTCTAAGCCAACAATTCCAAATGGTGCATGAAGAAATCCTTTTTCCTTCTCATCTGCAGCATGTGGTGCATGATCTGTTGCAATAAAATCTATCGTACCATCAAGCAGACCTGCAAGTAGTGCTTGTTGATCCTCTGCTGCACGTAACGGTGGATTCATTTTGTAATTTGCATCATCTGTCATAATCGAACCTTCATTCATCAATAAATGATGTGGTGTTACTTCAGCAGTAACATTGATTCCTGCTCGCTTTGCATCACGAATAATACGAACGGATTCTTTTGTACTTACATGACAAACATGATAATGACAGCCCGTTGCTTCTGCTAGTAGCACATCTCTAGCAATTTGTACCGATTCACTTAATGAAGGAATACCAGGTAAGTTTAAGCGATTGCTAACCTCTCCGTCATGCACGACCCCATTATAGACAATTGAATTATCCTCGCAATGCGCTACAATTGAAGCACCACATGCTGACGCTTCTTTCATCGCCGCAAGCATAAAATCTGCCGTTTGAATTCCTACTCCATCATCAGTAAAGGCAAACATCCCCATTTCAGTGAGTGTTTTAATATCTGTTCTTTCCTCGCCTTTTAATCCTTTTGTAATTGCCGCATATGGAAGTACACGAATGACTGCATCTTCGTTAATTTTTGCAAACAACGCGTGGACGCTTGCTTCATTATCTGGTACTGGATTCGTATTTGGCATAGCACAGACCGTTGTAAATCCACCTCTTGCAGCAGCTTCAGTACCAGTCTTGATTGTTTCTTTATGCTCGCCACCTGGTTCGCGTAAATGGATATGCACATCGATAAATCCTGGCAGTATTAAGTTCCCTTTAAGGTCAATGATTTCATCCGCTTGTTCTGCTGATAAGTCACGATCTATCTTTTCAATTATATTATTGTTAATTAATACTTCGCAGGCTTCTATTCCACTGGTTTCTAATAACCGTTTCGCGTTTTTCAATCGAGTTTTCATTATAAATCCCCCATTCCTGTAATACATGCTTAATAATTGCCATGCGGACATAGACACCATTTTCCATCTGTTTAAAAATTCGGGAACGATTGCATTCCACAAGGTCTGTATCAATCTCTACCCCTCTGTTGATTGGTGCTGGGTGCATGATAATTGCTTTCTTTTTCATTTTCTTTTCTCGTTCTTTCGTTAACCCATATAGCTGTAAGTAATTATTTGTTTCTGCTTTTTCTTCATGTCTTTCATGTTGAATTCTTAACAGCATGACAACATCAGCAAGTTCCACAGCCTGATCCATCGTAATATATGGAAATTCTAATGTTTCATCAATGAATTCGGGTGCAGCACATAAGAATACTTTTGCCCCCAATTTTTTTAATGCAATGGCATTAGAACGAGCGACACGACTATGTTTTATGTCGCCAACCACAACAATGTTTAATCCTCTGAATCTACCATACTCCTGATAAATTGTTAGTAAGTCTAGCATGCATTGACTTGGATGTTCCTCTTTTCCAGCACCGGCATTAATTACTGGAATTGTTAGTCCCTGTTCAAGCTCTTCGAACCATGTATCGGATGCATCACGAATAACTAAAAAATTTGCCCCAATTGCTTCGAATGTCTTTGCCGTATCATATAATGACTCCCCTTTTAATACGCTCGAGCTCTCCATATGAAAATCCAAAACCTCTA
Organism: Oceanobacillus zhaokaii; assembly: GCF_003352005.1. Lineage (GTDB taxonomy): Bacteria > Bacillota > Bacilli > Bacillales > Amphibacillaceae > Oceanobacillus > Oceanobacillus zhaokaii. The sequence goes on along the minus strand of NZ_CP024848.1, from coordinate 1,744,573 downwards.
CTCCAAGCTTTCTTTCTGCAACAATGAAACTCATTTTAGTTCTTGTACTCGGCTCAAAGAATAGATTACCAGCAAATAATTGCTTCGAAATGCTAGTTTCATTTTTTCTATATTTCTCAGCATCACTTAATATCGAATAGATATCATTTACTGATAATTGATTCATCGAAATAAAATGTCTCATTAATAGAATGCCTCCTTTTGAGTGAAATTCTCTGCATAAAAAAAACCTCTTTGCCTAAGGATGCAAAGAGGTACACCTGTACTCATATATACAGATTTCCTTCAAAACAACCTTATAAATCTCTCTGGATTTATTTAAAAGTTGAATAATCTATTCATATATAGAAACTGAATCAACGTCGTCTATTTCATTTAATTGGACGACAATTATCTCCTTATCTGAAGTTGGAATATTTTTCCCAACATAGTCTGCACGGATTGGTAATTCGCGATGTCCTCGATCAACTAGAACACCCAGTTGAATTTGTGAAGGTCTCCCAATGTCCATTACAGCGTCCATTGCTGCTCTAACAGTTCTACCAGTGTAAAGCACATCATCAATTAAAATCACTTTCTTGCCGGTAATATCATTATTAATTGAGGTGGACTTCAATTCCGGTTCTTCACTTTTACTCGCTTTTGTTAAATCATCACGATATAAAGTAATATCAAGTTCACCTACAGGAACGTCAATCGACTCAATTTGTTTGATTTTTTCTTGTAATCGATTTGTAAGTGGCACACCTCTTGTTTTAATACCAATTAATACAAGCTCTTCTCCACCCTTATTCTTCTCAAGAATTTCATGAGCCATCCTTGTTAGTGCACGGTTCATCGCTGCTGCATCTAATATTTCTGTTTTTTTCTTCATTAAGAGTCAATTCCTTTCTGCCTAAGAACAAGAAAACCCCTTTTTCCATGAGGAAAAGGGGTTTCTGATATATGTATCTCCACATATATGTCACGTTCCTTTTTAGCCTCACAGGACTATTCTTAAAGGTCATTTATAATTATATTCATTATTACAGACTAACTCGCTTCTGTCAATATAATTTTTCAATATAATCAAGTACTTCTGCAAAATACGCAGGTGCATCAGCTTGAAATTCCATCCATTTCTTTGTACGCGGATGGGTAAAGCCTAATACTTTCGCATGTAATGCTTGACCATCTATATCCATTGTTTTTCTAGGACCATATTTTGGATCGCCAACTAATGGATAACCAATATATTTCATGTGTACACGAATTTGATGAGTTCTTCCGGTTTCCAGTCTACACTCTATATGTGTATAATCCGGAAAACTTTCAATTACTTTAAAGTGTGTGACTGCTGGTTTTCCATCATCAACAATTCCCATCTTTTGTCGATCTTTAGGATCTCTACCAATTGGTGCATCAATTATTCCAGTTGAGTGAGGTATTTCTCCGTGAACGATTGCCTCATATACACGGTTTACTTTTTTGGCAGCCAATTGCTCTGATAAATTTACGTGTGTAAAGTCATTTTTAGCAACGACTAATAATCCACTTGTATCCTTATCAATTCGGTGAACAATTCCTGGTCTTTCGACACCATTAATTCCTGATAAATCTTTACAATGATAGAGCAATGCATTTACTAGTGTACCACCTTGATGTCCCGCAGATGGGTGAACAACCATTCCTTTAGGTTTATTTACAACTAATAAATCACTATCTTCATAGACAATTGTTAATGGGATATTTTCCGCAGTTAATTCAAGTGGAACTACTTCTGGAATCGACCATTCTACCTCGTCACCAACCTGAACCTTATAGTTCGCCTTTACAATTTCGTCATTCACTTTAACATGTTCCTTCACAATCCAGGTTTGCACTTGTGATCGTGACTCTTCAGGATTTAATTCAGATAAGAGTTTATCAATTCTTACCTTTGCTTGCTCTTCTGTTACTATATGTTGAAAAGAAGTCATTTCGTTGTTTTTCCTTTCTTTCTTTCATCGAGTATTGTTGCAATAATTACTAAAATAACCCCAACTGTTAGTGCCGAATCTGCGATATTAAATATCGGGAAGTTATAATTAAAAATATAAAAATTAAAGAAGTCTACAACTTCTTGACGGAAAAGACGATCAATGAAGTTGCCAATCGCACCACCCAAAATAAAGCTTAAAGCTACTGCAAGAAGTTTATCGTTTTTAGCATGTTTTTGCATATAATAGACAACACCGATTACGACAATCACTGTTACAATATAGAAAAACAGCATCTTACCTTCCAGAATACCCCAAGCCGCACCTGAATTCCGATGTGAAGTAATATAAAAGAAATCTTGAATTACTGTAATAGATTCCCCGAGCTCCATCGTTTTTACAATGTTCCATTTGGTTAGCTGATCAAATGCAATGATAATGAGTGCGATAATGTAGTATAGAAGCATCTGCTATCCCCCGATTCTTTCCTAATTCCTATTTATCTTATACTTTACAACAAATAATTTCAACAATTACTACAGTCTTTTATTCCATCGCATCATTTTGTCTATAAACTGTTACCCAAAAAAAGGTAGCCAGTTAACTATTGTGTGATATAAACCTTCGAACTAGGCGCAACGTTGATTTCCGCTGCGAACAGTCGCGCATCCGGAGGGCAACGCGGTCTGCTCCATCGGAAGAAAATCACTTCCAATGGATCTTCAGCCGTTGCTATTCCCGCAGGAGTTTCCTGTCCTCCGCTACAATCAACGGTCACGAGAGAGGCAGACTCCATCCTCTCTTATAAGGAAATAGATTAACTATTATAATTCACACAATCCCAGCGTAGAAAATACACGAAGACTCCTACGGGAGGAAGGGCCTAGGTGAGACTTCGAAGTGCGACAGCACAAGAAGGCTCACCAGCCCCCCGCGGAAAGCGAAGTGTATTTTCGGAGCGGTCGGTCCGTGAGCATCCATCTTCATAAGTTAGTCCGCAGTTTATCTAAATAACTAAAAACAAGTCAAAGTATGCCTAAAGATAAAAACACTCCCCTGTTAAGAGGAGTATTTCATTATTTAAGCTGTGTAGTGCTCTTTCACTACAGTCGCACAGCGATCACATAATTCAGGATGATCGTGATCATGGCCAACTGTATCAGTAGAAACCCAGCAGCGTTCACACTTTTCACCAGGATGTTTCTCTACAACAACATCTACACATTTATATTCTTTCGCATTTTCAGCGGCATCAACTACATTTGCTTCTGATACAATTAAATACTGGTGCAAATGCTCCATTGAGAGTAATACTTCTTTTGTTTGTTCATCTTTCGGTACTAGTGTTAATTTAGCTTCTAATGATTTACCAATTACCTTCTCATTTCTTGCTTCTTCTAATGCTTTCATAACATCATCACGAACAGCCATAAAATGTTCCCATTTCGCTTCGATTTTCTCGTAATCGGCAACTTCTCTCGCTTCAGGAATATCTGTTAACTGTACACTTTCCTCTTCAACGCCGGGGATATACTCCCATACTTCATCTGTTGTATGTGGAATAATTGGCGTTAATAATTTTACTAAAGTAGTTAAAATTTCATAATATCCAGTTTGGATGCTGCGGCGACGTTTATTATCAGCAGCCTCAATATATAAGATATCCTTTGCGAAATCTAAATAGAATGAACTTAAATCAACTGCACAGAAATTATGAATTTGATGGAAAATTGGTGAGAATTCATATTTCTCATAGTTCTCACGCACGTCACTCACTACTTGCTGTAAGCGGTGGAGCATGTAACGATCCACTTCTTCTAATTCCTGTTCTGGTACACGATCTTTTACTGGATCGAAATCAGCCAAGTTCGCAAGCATGAAACGGAATGTGTTGCGGATTTTACGATACGACTCAGATACTTGTTTTAGAATATCGTCAGAAATACGAACATCCGCTTGATAATCTACAGATGATACCCAAAGACGTAAGATATCTGCTCCAAGCTGTTTCTGAACCTTCGATGGAAGAATAACGTTACCTAGAGATTTACTCATTTTTCTACCGTTACCGTCCAATACAAAACCATGGCTAATGACATTTTTATAAGGTGCTTTCCCTGTTACTGCAACAGCTGTTGAGATAGAAGAGTTAAACCAGCCACGATATTGGTCACTACCTTCTAAATAAACATCGGCAGGTCGTGTATGATCTTCACGTCCAAGTAATACTGCTTGGTGAGATGATCCGGAATCAAACCAAACGTCCATGATATCTGTTTCTTTTGTAAAAGTACCATTTGGACTATGCTCTGAAGTAAATCCTTCTGGTAACAAGTCTTTTGCTTCACGTTCAAACCAAACATTTGAACCAAATTCTCCAAACAGATTCACAACATGTTCAATCGTTTCATCCGTAATAATTGGCGTACCGTCTTCACCATAAAATACCGGAATCGGAACTCCCCATGCACGTTGACGAGAGATACACCAGTCCTCGCGATCACGCACCATGTTATATAGCCTTGTTTCTCCCCAGTTTGGATACCAATTAATTTTCTTGATTTCATCTAAAATATCATGACGGAAGTCTTTAATAGACGCAAACCATTGTGCTGTCGCACGGAAGATGGTTGGCTTCTTCGTACGCCAGTCATGTGGATAGGAGTGTGTAATAAACGTTAATTTCAACAATGCACCTTGTTCTTCTAGCTTCTCTGTGACAACTTTATTTGCATCTTCATAAAATAGTCCTTCAAACCCTGGTGCTTCTTCAGTCATGACACCCTTATCATCGACAGGGCAAAATGCTTCGATCCCGTATTTCTTACTTACGTAGAAGTCATCTTCCCCATGTCCTGGAGCAGTATGAACACAACCTGTACCCGCGTCAGTTGTTACATGCTCCCCTAACATTACTAAAGAGTCACGATCATAGAAAGGATGCTTCGTTACAACACGATCTGCTTCTCTTCCTTTAAATGATTTAACGACTTCTGGATTTTCCCATCCTAATTCTTCAGCAACGGTGTCTAATAATGCTTGTGCAACTACATATTTCTCATTATTTACTTGAGCAACTACATATTCTAGATCTGGATGTATGCTTATTCCCAAGTTAGCAGGAAGGGTCCATGGTGTTGTTGTCCAAATAACAACCTTCTCACCACCATCAAGTACGTTCTTCCCATCGGTTACTTCAAATGTTACATAAATCGATGCTGAGCGTTTATCTTGGTATTCAATTTCTGCTTCTGCAAGAGCAGACTCAGATGAAGGTGACCAATAAACTGGTTTTAATCCTTTATAAATATAGCCTTTTTTCGCCATTTCACCGAAAACCTGGATCTGTGCTGCTTCATAATCCTTCGTTAACGTAATATAAGGATTATCCCAATCCGCACGAACACCTAATTGCTTAAACTGATCACGCTGATTGTTTACTTGGCCAAGTGCATATTCTGCACAGAGCTTTCTAAATTCAGCTATACTCATTTCTTTTCTTTTTACTTTTTTATTCTTTGTAAGTGCTGTTTCAATTGGTAAACCATGTGTATCCCATCCTGGAACATATGGTGCGTGATATCCTGACATAGAACGATAACGTGTAATAAAATCCTTTAGAATTTTATTAAGTGCATGCCCAATGTGTAAATCTCCATTCGCATATGGTGGGCCATCATGCAAAATAAACGTTGGTCTTCCTTTTGTACGTTCTAAGCCTTTTTCGTAAATATTCTCGTCTCTCCATGCTTGTTGACGAATTGGTTCTTTATTTGGTAAATTTCCTCGCATTGGAAATGCAGTTTTTGGCATTAATAATGTGTCTTTGTAATCCATTTTAACTCCTCCTAGATTGGTATTCTAATCGCATTCTGCTTAAAAATAGAAAAAGCCCTCTAATCCCAAAAAGGGACGAGAAGACTCGCGGTACCACCCTTATAAATTTAGAAAGCGAAGGCAAATGCCTTACTTGCATCTCTTTTTACTGGAAATACATGCTTTTAAATTCACTCGACTTCCATAACGGGGAATACCGTCCATTAATACTTAATTTCTTAATGGATACTCAAGAGTGATTTTCTAAAAGTATTACTGTATCAGGCTTTCACCAACCCCTGATTCGCTTATCAGCAATTACCATTATACTGTCTCTGTCATCGTATATATTATATATATTATGTTACAATTCTGTAATACGAATTATATGTAATATTCCTGTTTTCGTCAAGACTTACTATTTATTTTCGATTAAATCCAGGTCTTCGCCTAGCTCAGTATCAAATAATTGATCCCAATCATCCGTTCCAATCATTTCTAATTGTGCTTCAACCAACATCTTTAATCTCGTACGGAATACTTTTGCTTGCTTCTTCAATTCTTCGACATCCATTGATATTCTGCGTGATTTACTTAGTGCTTCATTAATTATTCGATCCGCATTCTTCTCAGCTTCTTTAATGATTAATTTTGATTCCTTCATTGCGTTGCCTTTTACTTCTTCAGCTGTTTCTTGGGCAACAAGGATAGATTTATTCAATGTTTCTTCGATATTCGTAAAATGCCCCAGCCTCTCTTCAAGCTGTGTTACTTTTTCTTTTAATTCCTTTTTTTCTCGAATTGCCATTTCATAATCTTTAATTACCTGATCGAGGAATTCGTTTACCTCGTCCTGGTCATATCCACGTAAACTTTTCGTAAATGCTTTGTTATGAATATCTAATGGTGTTAATGGCACAGTGGCCACCTCCTTGGAAAATTAACTTAATATTTGTCGCTTTTATAGGTGTTCAAAAAGTTCGGTAAAAATTACACATCGTTGTTTCAAGTAGATCCTGTTTATCCTCTAATTAAACATGTACCTTTAATATCATTCGACAAGAATCAGCGAAATCCTGCAATGGAGATATATTTTATTTCATCATTGCTGTCGTAATTCGCCATTTGTCCTTTTTCGATTGACCGTTTATCGTTACTAGCTTACTTCTACCCTTTCCGCGAACTGAGATAAGGTCGCCAGGTTCAACTGTAAACTTGCCATCCTCGACTACCCTATGATTTACCTTCACGAATTGCTTTGTAATCAGGTCTGTCGCATCTTTTCTTGATATCCGGTAAATTTCTTTTACTACTGCGTCTAAACGCAAGGAGGAGACAGTCTTATCCGATTCAACCCAGTCAGCAGCATTGGTTAGCAATGAATGACTTGGTTTCTCCTCAAACTTGATCGTCGCATTCTTTATCGATGTGAGATTTGTAATTACATAAGAAGCGATGTCATTCGTCATAATGATTTGGATGACCCCATCCTTTACATAAATATCACCAAGTTTTTTTCGAATGATTCCGAGAGATAAAAAAGCGCCCATCACATCGCGATGCTCCAATGTGACGAATTTATCCTGATATGTTGCCTCTAATAAGGTTAGCTGGAAATTTCCATCTGTAATTACTTCATAGTAAGGTGCAATTATGACACGTTTGCGTTCACTTTGAACCGCACCGCCAAATTGATAGAGCTTCAATTCATCAATGCTTGTTCCAATTAACATCTCAATTATCTGTTGTTCACGAGGATCGAGAAAATCAGTTAACTTTGGTACAAAGGAATGTTCTACTTGTTCCTTCCATGAAAGAACTTGGTCGATAAATCCCTGTTCCTCTTTTCTGAAATGTTGATAGATATCCATGTTATCACCTTATTAAAGAAGGAACATTACAAAGAATTCTTGTAACCCAATTCTTGCTAAGTACAAAACAAAAATTGCTACAATTGGCGAGAAATCAATCATGCCTAGTGGTGGGATAAATCTTCGGAACACATCAAGATATGGGTCTACAATTTTTCCAAGCATCAACCCAAATGACGATTCACGCGCACCTGGAAACCATGACATGAAAATGTAGATAATTATTGCAAAATTATAGATTGTTAATGCTAAATTTAGTATCTTAAACAGTTCGTACATTGCGTGCTACCATCCTTTATTATAATCATCTTCAGCGGCATAATTTTCTGAGATTGTTCCAGATACATCGACGTTATCTGGTGTACAGAGGAATGTTTCTGCTCCAAGTTTTTGGATATCACCATTAACTGCATAAACTGTCCCACTTAGAAAGTCAACAATTCGTTTCGCTTGATCATGGTCAACCCGTTGAAGGTTAATAACGACCGCTCGACGATTTACTATATTATCCGCTATCTCCTGTGCTTCATTATAGTTTCTCGGCTCACATAGTACAACTTTAGACGATGGTTGTTGAATACTTGATAGACTAACGACATTTTGATTTTTCGGTTTAGGTGCTGTTATTTTACTCGTCTCTGGTAATTCTGATTCCTCAACATATTCATATTCATACTCATCATCCATCGAAAAGTAATTTTTAAGTTTATTTTTAATGCTCATTTGTACACCTCACTAATATTTGATTTTTTTAGTTCCCAACTAAATTCGAACCAATCCGAATATGGGTTGCTCCTTCTTCGATTGCTATCTCATAGTCATTACTCATTCCCATTGATAAAAAAGAACATGGTGCATGGTCATAATTAAGAGATTGAATCGAATCTCTTAGCACTGAAAGTTGCCTAAATACGGATCGAATCTTTTCCTCATCATCAATATGCGGTGCCATTGTCATTAAACCGATAATATGAACTTTTTCATATGCTGCAAGATTTTCTATAAATAGGAGGACCTCTTCAGGAGCAAGTCCATGTTTCGACTGTTCCCCACTCACATTTACTTGAATGAAACAGTCTACTCGTTTGCCCGCTCGTTTATTTATTTCTTTTGCAAGGGATAGGCGATCAAGTGAATGGAGGACATCTACTTTATCTATAATATCCTTTACCTTTCTTGATTGCAGGCTCCCAATAAAATGCCATTTTGCCCTTGTACCGATTTGATTGTATTTTTCTAAAAATCCTTCATTACGATTTTCACCAATATTTTCAATACCTGCTTCAATTGCCTCAATCGTTCGCTCTATTGTAACATATTTCGTTACCCCAATTATAGTAAGTTCTTCTGATTTTCGATTACTTCGAGCACAAGCTTCATTAATATTATGATTGATCATCTCTAAATTTGCTGCTACGTCCACGTTCTATTCCCCTTCCCAGCATCATCACTCTTGAAATCCTAGGAATCCTAGCATTCTTCCTGTTTTTCCGTTATCACGGCGATGTGAAAAAAACAACGCTTCATCTTGATGTGTGCAATAATTTGTTACCTCTATATTATGACGTAAAACACCAGATTGTAAAAGGATTTCTGCATTTAATTGTTTTAAATCTAATAAATAACGTTGATTGTCTTGTGGAGTAACAGTTTTTTGTCTATACTCCTTAGAAATTGCCTCTATGACACGATCATCTACTTCATATTTTTCCTGTGATATTGATGGTCCAATAGCTACTAGTAAATCTGCAGTATCTACACCAACTTCTTTTAATGCTTGTACCATTTGTTCTTGGATTCCATTTACTGTGCCTTTCCAACCTGCATGGGCAATTCCAATATATTCTGTAACTGGATCATAGAAATATAGAGGGACACAGTCAGCAAAAAATGCTGTACAAAGTATCCCTTTCTTATTAGTAATCAGTCCATCTATCCCTTTAATTGCGTTATCATAGGACTTAGCACCACGCCCTTTATCTCTGTCAACAATAATTTTAATATTCGTTCCATGTACTTGTTCCCCTGTTACCCAATTTTCAAGCGGCATGTTTAATTCTTTTGCTAATAACGTTCGATTTTCAATGACTGTTTCTGTCCTATCATTCACGTGAAGACCGCAATTGAACGTCCCAAATGGTGGACGACTTACCCCGCCATTCCTAGTCGTAAAGCCTGCTCTCAGGTTGGGATTACGTTTCTGCCAATTTTCGATATGTAAATAGGATTCATTCGACTGCTTAAATGGTTCTGACATGTATAAACCTCCTGAAAGTATGTTTGTATCATTTTATCATATTTTGCATGTTATTTATCTTTTTTTGGAAAATGCACCTCGGAAGATAGGGGTTGCTCATGCACATCTTTGACTAGAACAACATCTGAGCCAATTCGAATAATCTGTTCCCAGCGGATAACAAGCTCATCTACTTTTCCAAATAAACTGTTTCTCTTATCTTTTGCTATAAGAATGATTGCTGTTATTTTACCTGTATTCGTATTGATTTCTAGATCGGAAATATGTCCTAACCTTCGCCCATCATCAACAATTATCACTTCTTTTAATTGTAGCTCTGATAATTTTACCAATCTAATCACCGCCTTTATTTAACTATATGCGAGTGTTTTGGTTTTTTTCATCTGGAAATAAAAAAATAGAAGAAATCGTATTTGCAACAAACGATTTCTTCCATTTTTAGCTTATTTTGTACGGATTATATGTAAATTGCAGACTAGTATAGGGCTTAAGGCTCTCAGGCTAGTCGCTCAAGAATATTTACATCAACTTTTTAATTTGTAAAATCAGCTATAGTTTTAGACATACTGAATAGTCCGCTATACTTATTCATCTAGCTTCAACTTCTAGAGACTACCGTCATAAGCAGTTGACACTTCAACGCGGAACACCACGCGTTTTCGGTCCCCTGCTTATGCGTCCGTCTCTGAACATGAACAGTCGTTTCAGCTTTTCATTTACTCAAACATTTGCTTGTTCATTTGGCTTATCGCTGCTTTTTCCAGGCGGGAGACTTGAGCTTGGGAGATTCCTATTTCGTCTGCCACTTCCATTTGCGTTTTCCCTTGAAAAAATCGCTTGTTTAAGATCATTTTCTCCCGTTCATTTAAATTATACATTCCCTCTTTTAAGGAAATTTTATCAACCCAAGTTGAGTCTTTATCCTTATCATCACTTATTTGATCGACAACAAAGATTGGATCCCCTCCATCATTATAAATTGGTTCAAATAATGATACCGGATCTTGAATAGCATCTAATGCGAACACAATTTCTGAATGTGGAACATCCATTTCTTCTGCAATTTCCGCTGGTGTTGGTTCTCTCGATGTTTTATTGATCAATTTTTCCCTTACTTGCAATGCCTTATATGCAATATCTCTTAGTGATCTCGACACTCTTATCGGATTATTATCTCGTAAATACCTTCTAATTTCACCAATAATCATTGGTACGGCATAAGTGGAAAAGCGGACATTATGCCCTAAATCAAAATTATCAATGGATTTCATTAAGCCAATACATCCTACTTGAAATAAGTCATCAACGAATTCTCCGCGATTATTAAAACGCTGTATGACACTTAATACTAATCTAAGGTTTCCGTTAACAAGCTCTTCTCTAGCGGTTATATCTCCTTCTTGTTGCATCCGAATAAACAGCTTTTTCATTTCGTCGTTCTTAAGTACGGGCAGTTTCGATGTATCAACACCACATATTACAACTTTATGTCTAGTCATTCTGTTAACCCTCCCAGATGGTGATGCTGTTCATGGTCATTATCACCAACTGGAAAAGTTTTTATGCAACGTCATTTACTTGAAAAAAATGCCAGATCTTATCAAAAGTTGATACAATACGGTTATACCATTTTATTAAATTCTTTTTGCAGTCTGCGGATAATCTTTTTTTCTAACCTCGATATGTAAGATTGTGAAATTCCCAACATATCTGCAACATCCTTCTGCGTTTTTTCTTCATCGCCAATTAGTCCAAACCGCAGCTCCATAATTTGTTTTTCTCGATCATTTAATTGAGATAAGGCGCTTTTTAATAGGCTTTTATCCACATTTGATTCTAGGTTCTTGGTAATAATATCATCATCGGTTCCCAGCACATCTGATAATAATAATTCATTTCCATCCCAATCGATATTTAGCGGCTCGTCGAAAGATATTTCTGATTTTAGTTTATTATTTCTCCGTAAATACATTAAAATTTCATTTTCAATACAGCGAGACGCATAGGTAGCCAGCTTAATATTCTTCTCGGGATTGAATGTGTTGACTGCTTTAATCAGGCCGATTGTACCAATACTTATTAAATCTTCTATATTTATCCCGGTATTTTCAAATTTACGAGCGATGTACACAACCAAACGTAGGTTACGTTCAATTAAAATTGCCCGAGCTGCTTTATCTCCTTTCGGCAGTTTTATTAATAGTTCTGCTTCCTCCTGCTTCGATAAAGGTGGTGGGAGTGCTTCGCTGCCACCAATATAGTAAATTTCATCCGAGTTGATCCCTAGTTTAATTAACAGCTTATACCATTTTAAACGTAAACGAATAAACCACACCTTCATGTCACATCTCCCCTTTTGATAATCATATTTGTTTGGCTGTTTAATATAAGATAAATATATTTTTAAAGTATTGGATTATAAGCAGCAGTTGATATAAAGTGCGCACCAGTTTTATGTGCTAAGAGCTCTCGACCAGTCGCTCCAGAAATACACTACGCGCACCTTAAGGGAGCATATGTTGCGACGGTATTACCTCTCTATACGCCGTTGATTGTAGCGGAGGACAGGGCAAGACTCCTGCGGGAAACGCAACTGCTGAAGATCCATCGGAAGTAGTCTTCTTCCGAAGGAGCAAACCGCGTTGCCCTCCGGATGCCCGACTATCCAGAGCGGAAATCAACTTTGCTCCTACTTAGTTCGCATTTTATATAAATGGCAACAAACAATATAATGAGCGATTTTCTAAGCTATTTTCATCCCCTATGCTGAATGCACAGATGCTAATTTAATTATTTGCGGCTGCAGTAAACAATGGTAACTTCCATCCTTTACTAATTCAGCAAACTGGATGCCAATTAAAACCTTTGATGACACGATTTTTTGTTCATTATAGTAGACAATTAACTGTTCGGGCCGGATTGTTATTAAAAACATACTCTTGCCTCCTACACCTTGGTAAGGAACAATTTGTATCTTATTTTCCCAATTTTTTGGAAGAATTTCGAAATCTAATGTTTCCTGTGCAATCTTTAATAATTCCCATTCTACATCTGTAAACCACTGTTTCAGGAAAAATTCATCGCAAATGATTACTGGCTTTTTTGACAACGGATCAACTAATTGATTGCCACTATCAATATAGCCGGTCGTTGCAAAGCTTTGATTATTAATCTGAATCAATACCTCATATAGTTGATCATAGCGAATTTTTTCCATGACATGCTTGTCCATACGGGACTTGGTAAATAACCACACAATTGGAAAGCCAGTCACTACAAATATCCAGCTGACAGGGTCCCCGTATCCACTCGAAAACGTAAGCAGACTATTACCCGATACCCCAATCCGATTTTGTAAGAGAAAGTGTAAACCGATTAACCCACCTCCAATAGCAAAGGTAGTAAAATAAAACAATAAGAGGAGTCTAGAAAAACGATAAATGGATCGATAACCAAACGTACTAAATATAATTAGAGCAGAATAGAATAATTTTCCAAAAACACTAGAAATAAATGAATCTGGAAAATATATAGTAATTGGTACGAGCAACGAAGCAATAAATGCACCTAATAGGATTCTACGCTTTCTCGCATTATCTCGAGATAGAGCCTGTGTCAATAACAGCAGCATCATATCTAAAATAAAATTCAAGGCCCAGACGGCATCAAGATAAATGGTCAACAAACTCTTCCTTTCTTCGAGAGTTGGTGATTGCTTATATTATTTTTCAAAATTTCATTTACTATATTTATAGGAGGAGTTAAAGAGAAGTATATCGATATTCATAAGCAAAGTCTGTCACTTCTTGTAAGCGAAAAGAGGCTAATTTTAACTAGTTATTGAAAGATTTGTCATGAATAAAAAACGGAAGTGGCAGTATAACGACTTATAGGAAATAGTGGAATTACTATCGGAATGTTTAACATAAAAATAGCAAGTAAGCAGCTACACCTAGCTGCCTACTTGCTATTTTTTATCTATCATTTAGCGATTGCGATTCCGGTTTCTTAAGAACGTTGGAATATCCAATTCTTCTTCTTCTTGTCGCTGACGCTGTGGTTGTGCTGGGGCTTGCTCACGCTCTCTTTCTCGTTCACGCTGTTGCGGTGCCGCCTCTTCATTTGCTTGTGTTGCTGCATGTTGATTGTGATTAATGACAGGACGTTGTTGCTTTATTTTTGCTTCTGGTTTCTGAATTGATTCATCAAAACCAGTTGCTATAACAGTTACAACAATTTCATCATTTAAATCTTCATTGATAACCGATCCAAAAATAACATTTACTTCTTTATCTGCTGCAGAAGTAACTAAATCAGCAGCCTCTTGAACTTCATACAGGCTAAGATTCGTTCCACCGGTAATGTTCATTAAAATACCGTGTGCACCATCAATTGACGTTTCAAGTAGAGGAGATGAAATTGCTTTTTTAGCAGCTTCCATTGCCCGTGATTCTCCTGTTGCAATTCCAATACCCATTAATGCAGAACCTTTATCAAACATGATTGTCTTCACATCAGCAAAGTCAACATTAATTAGACCAGGTTTTGCAATTAAATCTGAGATACCTTGTACACCTTGTCTTAAAACGTTATCTGCTTCACGGAATGCTTCTAACATAGGTGTATTTTTATCAACGATTTCTAATAAACGATCGTTGGGAATAACAATTAGTGTATCTACACTACCTTTTAATGTTTCGATTCCAGAAATTGCCTGGGTCGAACGTCTTCTTCCTTCGAATGAGAAAGGTCGTGTTACTACACCAACTGTTAATGCACCCAAATCTTTTGCAACTTGAGCAATTACCGGTGCTGCACCTGTTCCAGTTCCGCCACCCATACCAGCAGTTACAAAGACCATATCTGCACCTTTTAATACTTCTTCAATTTGTTCCTTACTTTCTTCTGCAGCCTTTTTACCAACTTCTGGATTTGCACCTGCACCTAATCCTCGTGTTAACTTTCCACCAATTTGAATCTTTAATTCGGCCTTGGATAAGTTCAATGCCTGTGAATCTGTATTTACAGCAATGAACTCCACGCCTTCTACCCCATGTTCAATCATTCGGTTAACCGCGTTATTTCCGCCGCCACCGACGCCTATAACTTTTATCGTCGCTAATTCATCAAGATTTGTATCAAACTCCAACATATTTGTTCCTCCTAATATGCAAAATGACAAGAGTACCAGAAGCTAATGCACATCACTTATTTTAATAAAACTATTAAACTAAGTCATTACTATCTTCAAATATTAATCAAAGAAATATTTAAACAGATTAGCCATTCCAGATTCTTTTTTCTTCTTTTCTTTTGGTTCATTTGTCTTTTCTTGTTTCTGATTTCGTTTTGGTTTCGGTTCGCTTGAACTAACAGTTACAGAAGGATATAATTCTTTTCCTTGTATTTTTGCATTTCGGTGTGCGAATTGCAAAATCCCAACTCCAGCCGTGAATTGTGGTTCCCGAACACCTATGTAATCAGGTATTGCGATGCGGACATTCGAGCGGAATAAGTCTTGAGCTAATTCTAAAACTCCTGACATCATCATCGTACCGCCTGTTAATACATAACCACCAGGTAATTCTTGGTAACCCATTCTTCTAATTTCTCGTTCAGCAAATGCATATATTTCTTCTAATCTTGCTTCGATCATATCAGAAATCTGCAGCTGATTATAAGTCTGCTTTGTATTGCTCCCAATAATGGAAATTTCAAAGGTTTCATCTTCTTGTGCATCATCATAAAATGCATGTCCATAATTTAATTTTACATCCTCAGCTTCCTCTGTGGACGTCCTGAGTCCGATAGATAAATCCTTCGTAATATTGTCCCCACCTAAACTTATAACACTAGTAGAAGCGAGGTGATCATTTTCAAAGATGGAAACAGTTGAACAGCCACCACCGATATCAATAAGGGCAACCCCCATATTCTTTTCATCTTTTGATAGTGCAATGGTTCCAGCTGCTAATGGTTGTAAGCAAATATCAGATACTTGTAAATTTGCACGCTCAACACATTTTAAAATATTGTGCAAGACAGTTTTCGAACATGTAATAATCGTACCTTCCATTTCTAAACGAACCCCAATCATCCCTCTAGGGTCCGTAATTTCGTCTAACCCATCAACAATAAATTGTTTAGGTATTACGTCAATTATTTCACGTTCTGGTGGAATTGAGATTACTTGTGCACCATCAATCACTCGCTTAATATCCTCATCACCAATTTCGCGATTCTCACTCTGAACAGCAACAACGCCGTGACAAGGCTGTAATTGAATATGATTGCCATTAATTCCAACAATGACACTTTCAATATGCATGCCAACCATACGCTCTGCTTGTTCTACTGCACTTCTTATCGATTGTACGGTTTGATCTATATCAACAATCGCACCTTTTTTCATACCATTTGATTTTGCCGTACCAACACCAATAATATTTAGTGAATCATTTAATACTTCTCCAATTATTACTTTAATTTTTGCTGTTCCTATATCAAGGCTTACTAGTATTTCACTATTTTTCAATGAAAGGCACCTCCAATTTCAAAAACAATTGCTTTATCTGCAACTATATCTCAAACTACTATTATACAAAAAAGCACAACACTGTTCAGTGGAAAATTTATCCTTTTCAATTATTCAATGAAATTTCCTAGAATACTTTAACGGAATACTAATCACTTCAAAAATTTTAATAGTCTTTGAAGGATTACATAACCGAGAGTAATCTACTATTTTAAAGGAATTTCAGTGAAAAAGAAAATGATACATAGTTAATTCCACATAAGCGCAGCATTTTCCTTTATTTTAAGATAATAAAGTGCAGGTATTAACTTAAAAAAACTCCTGCGTTGTGATAGATTGCTTTTTACTTGTCCTATCAACACGATTTTTCGGAACACCAAAACAGCCCAAATCTAATGGGGCGCACTCGCACACCGTTTCTTGGGAGTTTGCGCTTTTGTTTTGTTAATTTTATAATCTAAACGAAACGTCTTACCGTCATCGTATAGTTATTCGATTTTAGTTAAGTTTATATGACTTTATTAAACTAATTTATTCTGTCGTATTTTCCTCTTCTACCCCATCTATTTCTTCCTCATCACTTGCTGACTTTTTTTCATAGGATTCGAAATAAACGCCTACTCCAAGATGAATGATTCCTTTGCTTTTTGGTTCTAATTGGGCAACTATCGAAGGGTATACTTCCATTTTATCGGCAAAATCACGAATCGTTGCATCGACCAGGTAACCATCATTCATGTAAAGTAAAATTTTATTCTTATTATCATCTGAAGGTTGCCAGTGAACCTCAGAAATAAGTGCTGAAATATTTTGTGGTAGTTTATTAAGCTCCTCAGCCATTCTATGTAAGTATTTCTCTTCTGTAAATCCTATAATTAATGGAGATTTACCGTTGAAAGAAGATTGTCCTAGCTGCTTTAGAGTTACACCATTTCCTAGAATAGGAAAATAGTTGGTTTCTTCTTTCATATACCCGACTATTTTGTATTCATTCACTTGAATATTCACTGTCCAAGGCAGTTGCTTAGAGACTTTAACAGATTCAATAATTGGATTTTTACTTAGTGCATCTTCAGTGTTCTTTTGATTAAGCATCCAAATATTTGTATCCATTGTCAAACCACTTTGTTCGATAATCGTTTCATTGGAAACATGAGTATTGCCATGAACTTGGATAGTTTTAATGTGACTTAAAGGTGATTGTAAATAGACAATAATTGAGATTAAGAAGAAAAAAATAGAAAGATAAAAAATTAAACGTCGATTTGCTTTTTTCTTGCGAGCTTGTTTCAATTTAGGAATTCGATCCTCAATTGAGACAATGTTCTTTTTGCTCATCCCCATTTCTTCCTTTTTTCAATATTAAAAGAATAAACGACATCATTTGGTGCCGCTCCTATCTAGTTACTAGAATTATATCATAAAATATCATGAAACACGTAGTTAACATTGATTTGTTTAGCAATTTTTATCGATTTAAAACGTAAACACTACTAAATTACAAATCTTATCTGTCGTCTGTTAAATAATCAACCTTACTTTGTTTCATAAAACCAGCTTATTTCGCATCGTTTGTCGCAATTTATATAAAGTGCTACATAAGAGCAACGTTGATTGCAGCCGTAAAAGAGCGCGAAATACCACTCCATCCTATGAAAGAGGTAGATAAAAAATAGTAAAACGCATAGTCACCAGTGGAGGAAATACACAAAGACCCCTGCGGGAGGTATGGCCTAGGTGAGACTACGAAGTGCGGCAGCACGCGGAGGCGCACCAGCCGCCCTAAGGTGCGTATAAGTGTATTTCCGGAGCGGTGGGACATTAAGCAGAATATGAATGTTAGATCGCAGTTTACAACAACTTATTACATTTTCATTATTTACATTAAGTAGCAGCAGTCTTTTATTACTGCCTAATACAAATTGTTTATTCTCTATTTATTGTTTCCAACCCTCGCAAAAACAACTGCTAAATCTTTGAATGAATGCTGACATTTAACAAGATACCCACGGAGCATAATGTTAATGTGAGCGAGGATCCACCGTAGCTTAAGAATGGTAAAGTAATTCCTGTTACTGGGATTAATCCAATTACTACACTAATATTAATCATCGCCTGAACAGTCAGCATAACGACTATTCCTAAAGCAAGAAATCTTCCAAATAAATCCGGTGCCTCCAAGGAAATCTTTATCCCTCGCCATAAGAGCAGCAGAAACAATCCAATTGTAAAAAAAGCCCCAATATAACCTAGCTCCTCTGCAAGAATTGCAAAGATAAAATCAGTTTGAGGCTCAGGAAGATAAAAGTACTTCTGAAGACTATTCCCTAAACCAAGTCCCATTAATCCTCCTGGTCCAATAGCATATAACGATTGGATAATTTGAAATCCGTCTCCTAGAGGATCTTCCCATGGATCTAAAAATGCAGTAATTCTGCTGATTCTGTATGGAGCTGACGCAATTAATAAAGCAAAACCTATCATTCCTAATGCTGCTAGTCCAAAAAAATGAGATAGTTTCGCACCTGCAACAAAGATCATCACCATACATGTAAGTACTAATACTAATCCAGTACCAAGGTCTGGCTGCAGCATGATTAATCCAAAAGCTGTAAATACAAGTAATAAACACGGAATAAATCCCTTTCTTAGCGACGTAATATATTTTTGGCTTGTTGCCAGTAAACCAGACAGAAAAATGATTAAGCCTAGTTTCATAAATTCAGAGGGCTGAATACTAAATGCACCAACACCTATCCAGCTCTGTGCTCCCCCGCGCACTAGACCCACACCAGGTATAAGTACTAATAGGAGCAAAACAAAACAGACTAACAAAATAGCCCTACTATACCTTTTCCATGTACTATAAGGGATAAACATGAAAGAGAACATTGCAACTACACCTACTCCAGCAAAGAGTATTTGCCGTTTTAAATAATAAAACGCATCATCGAACTTATATTCAGCCCAAATATAGGAGGAGCTGAACACCATTACCATTCCGCTTGCAAGCAAAATTAAAATAATCGTCAGCAAGAGAAAATCTGGTTTATTTTTATCCTTTAATAGTTTTTTAAACAAAAAAATACCCCTTTTCCTAGAATTTGGAATAGGGGCAGTATCATAACTTTGATGACTAATATTTAATTGTGACTGAATAATACAAGCCCCTACACTAGTTTATGCACAGCTTGTATAAACATGTCTCCTCTTTCTTCAAATGTCCGATATTGATCCCAGCTAGCACAAGAGGGGGATAAAAGAATGACATCATCCACATTGGAAATCGCATATGCCTTCTTCACTGCTTCCTCTACGTTTCCAGCGAATTCAATCGTTTTTATACCTGCTTGATGACCAAGATCTTCTAGCTTTTCTTTAGTTTGACCAAATAATACCATCGCTTTTACATTACTTAAGTACGGTAATAAATCCGTGAATTCATTACCGCGATCTAGTCCACCAGCTAATAATATCGTTGGCTGCATAAACGCTGATAGTGCCTTTTGTGTTGCTAACATATTTGTTGCTTTTGAATCATTATAAAATAATCGACCATTGATCGTATCAATATATTGTAAACGATGCTTCACACCAGAAAAGATTGATAATACCTTACGTATCCCTTCATTTGTTGCTCCGTCTAATTTAGCAGCTGCAATCGCCGCTAAAATATTTTCGATATTATGCTCACCAACTAACACGACTTCATCACGACTGATTACTTTATCATCTTTAAAATAAATATATTCCTCATCAATCCAAGCACCATTTTCCAATTTTTTCTTTGTAGAGAACGGTATCAGTGCTGCCTTCGCATGCCTCACTGCATCAGTAATTATATTATCATCCGCATTATAAACTAAATAATCATCACTAGTTTGTTGCTTAAAGATATTACATTTAGCCTGTACATAATTGTCTAAGGTTTTGTGATAATCCAAATGAGCTTCAAAAATATTTAATAAGACAGCAATTTTTGGTCTGAATTTATCAATTCCCTGTAATTGAAAAGAAGATAATTCTAAAACGAGTGACTCTTCTTTTTCTAAAGACTGTGCTGCATCAATTGCAACAATTCCAATATTACCTGCTACCTTAACAGGTTGTTGGCTCTTTTCCAACATTTCCGTTATCAGGGTTGTTGTCGTTGTTTTTCCATTTGACCCTGTAATACCAATGATCGGACCTTCTACTAGGCTGTACGCAATTTCTATTTCGGTGATGACTGGAATATTGCGTCTCTCTGCCTCAACAATTACTGGGTTATCATATGGAATGCCTGGATTTTTTACAATAATTTCAATTTCATCAAGTACTTCAATCGGATGTCCACCCACGATTACTTCAGCACCTAATTCCTGAAGCTGTATAACAACCTCATCCTCTTTCGTTGCATTTCGATCATTCACACGTACTTTTTTCCCGTTTGCTAATAATACTTTAGCAGCTGCTGTTCCACTTTTTGCTAGACCTAACACAAGTACATGTGCGAACGGAAAGTCATTTAATTTTTTCAATTTATGCCCACCTCAATAAATATGCCTAGCGCGGCAAAAATAATTCCGATAACCCAAAACGTTGTTACGACTCTCCACTCAGACCATCCTACTAATTCATAATGATGATGCAGTGGGCTCATTTTAAATACTCGTTTCCCTGTAGTCTTGAAAGAAATAACTTGTATAATAACGGACAGTGTTTCAATTACAAATACACCGCCGATAACAACTAGAAGTATTTCTGTTTTTGTTAAAATCGCTACAGCTGCAATTGACCCGCCTAGTGCCAGTGATCCAGTATCCCCCATAAATACCTTAGCAGGATGTGCATTAAACACTAAAAACCCTAATAGAGCGCCAACCACAGCTAAGGTAAAGATACCAATCTCTGCCTGTTCTCCAAGATACCAGGCAATAATTCCATACGCTCCAAAAGCAATGACCGCAGTTCCTGATAGCAGTCCATCTAATCCATCCGTTAAATTCACTGCATTAGAAGCACCCACCAGCATCACAATAATTAATAAGGCGTATGCCCAACCAAGTTCCCATTGAATGTCTGTTCCAGGTATTTGAATATACGTCGGGAAATCCTGACTTCGTAAAATAAAGAAAAATACGAGTGCAATAATGATTTGACCAATAAATTTCTGCAAAGATGTTAATCCTAAATTTCTTTTTAATGCTACTTTAATAAAATCATCTAAAAATCCCAATAGTCCATAGCCAACAAGTACAAAAATCAATAACCAGAACTCATATCCAATGGCATCCCCTGATACTCGATAGATCATAATTAGCGATGTAACGACAATACTCAAGATGATCATGAGTCCACCCATTGTTGGTGTCCCTGTTTTCTTCAAATGTGACTGAGGTCCTTCTTCTCGGATACTTTGTCCAAACTTTAATCTTCTTAAAAATGGAATAAAAATCGGAGACAAAAGGACGGTGATTAGAAATCCAATTGCTATTGTAATTAGTAACACAGTTATATTCATTGCTATTCCTCCTCTTACCTTTACCGTCCGTTATAAAGGTTGTTCAAAAAGTCCGGTAAGAATGGCACATCGATGTTTCTACCGACTCGGCCCTTTTTGAACACGCACTTATAGTGGATTAGTTCAAAATTTCCTTTATTATTGTTTCAAATTGTAATCCCCTTGAAGCTTTAAACAAAAGGACCGCTTCTTTTTCTAAGTATGGTTCAAGTGCCTGAAGTATTGCAGCTTTTTCAGTAAAATGTTTACAAGCTATTGTTTCATTTTTCTCCATTACAGCAGTTGAAATCAACTTCGAATGATTGCCAAAAGTAAAGACTGCTGTAATTGGCGATTGAATCACTTCAGCAATCGACTGATGCATTTGTTCTGAATGATCTCCCAACTCTAAAACATCACCAAGTACCAATACCTTGCTAGTAAATCCTTCCATCTGCTTCACTACTTCAATTGCAGCTTTCATCGACGTTGGTGAAGCATTATATGCATCATTGATGATGGATACACCATGTCTCCCTTTCATCAATTCAAAACGCATAGAAGTCTGCTTTAAACCAAGTAATGCGGTCTTTCTCTTATGGATGTCGATTCCCAATTGCTCCCCTAATATAATAGCATAGGTTGCGTTTTTTGCGTGGTGTTTTCCTAACAATGGAACATCATAATATGTTCCATCAGATAAAGTGAAGCTTGTTGCTTCTAATGATATATTAACATTGCGAATCACAATGTCATTTTCAATATTAAAACCGCATGCTATTGTATTTGGATAATTATTTAATTGATTAAGCAAGGGCTCGTCACCATCAATTATTAAGACACCATCTTTCTTAAGCCCATTGATAATCTCTAATTTTGCATTGGCAATACCTTCCCTTGAACCAAGGAATTCAATATGGGACTCACCGATATTCGTTATTATTGCATAGTCTGGTTTAGCAATTTTGGATAATAAATCAATCTCACCAAAGCCACTCATACCCATTTCAAGTACAAGAACTTCTGTATCACGTTCCATCGATAATATTGTCAATGGCAAACCAATATGGTTATTAAAATTCCCATCCGTGTAATGTGTTCTATATGTAGACTTCACCATAGCAGCTACTAAATCCTTCGTTGTTGTTTTTCCGTTAGAACCGGTTATGCCGACAACAATCGGATTTATAACATCTCGATAATTTGTTGCTAACTGTTGCAATCCAGCAATAGTATCCTCTACGTAAAAAACAGGAAATTCAGTTGGGATTGATGCCGGGACACTCTTCTTTCTTTCCCATAATAATGCTATCGCTCCGTTTTCGACGGCTTGATTGACATATTCATGCCCATCAAAATTATCACCAACAATCGGTACAAATAAAGAATTCCCTATTTGTACTCGACTGTCAGTATTAACAGTATCAATTTCTATCGGCTTTTTAACATCGCCACTGAAATTCGTAAATATTTCAGATAACCAATTTGTAGTAAATAACATGTTCATTTCTCCTTAGCTTTAATTGCTTCTCTAGCTACTTCACGATCATCAAAATCATATTTGACGTGACCAATTTGTTGATAGGTTTCATGACCTTTGCCTGCAATTAATACAATATCATCTTTTCTAGCATATTGAATAGCTTTATTTATTGCTATTTTTCTCTCAATAATGACCTCAAATTTCTGCGGCTCTGTCAATTCTTTTGTCATATCATCTAGGATCACTTTAGGGTCTTCCGTTCTCGGATTATCCGATGTAAAAATTGCGTAATCTGCATACTTTAAAGCAATTGCTGCCATTAACGGGCGCTTAGAACGATCACGGTCCCCGCCACATCCGACGACAACATATACTTTTCGTTTCGCTATTTCCTTACTCGTTTGCAGGACATTTTCAAGTGAGTCTGGTGTATGCGCGTAATCAACGATGACACTATACGGTTGTCCTAACGATACCGTTTCAAAACGACCATCGATACTTGAAATGTTTTCCAGTGCAATCTTTATAATGGTTAATGGTATTTTTGCTACAATTGCAGCAGCAGTCGCAGCTAACATATTATAAACATTAAACATGCCAATTAGCTTACTTTTTATTGTTATATTTCCAATTGGCGTAACCAAATAAAACGTAGACCCCTTGGCAGTGAGCGCAATATCTCTAGCCATAATGTCTGCCTTGTTGTGACAACCATAAGTGATCACCTGCTGTGCTGTACTTCGTTTTAATAAATTACTTACAGGGTCATCTTCATTTATGACTGCAAACTTTTTTTCGTTGTTATGATAGCTATTCCCTAATTGGGCAAAGAGCAGACTTTTCGCATGGAAATAATCATCCATATTTTTATGATAATCCAAATGATCCTGAGATAAGTTCGTAAAGATTGCTATATCAAATTTACAGCCATATACCCTTCCTAAATCAAGTGCATGGGAGGATACTTCCATGATTGCTTGTTCCACATCGGCATCAACCATCTCATGGAATGTTCGTTGTAAAATCAGCGCATTTGGTGTCGTATTTTCTACCGGATAAGTTTGGTGCCCAATTTTCGTCTGAATTGTACCAATTACACCTGTCTTAATGTTATTCGTATTAAACATTCTTTCTAACAAATAGGTAATTGTTGTCTTTCCATTTGTGCCAGTCACACCAATTAATGCAAGCTTATGTGTAGGATAATGGTAGAATTTAGCCGCAAGCATTGCTAAAGCCCGATGGGTATCTGTTAAATAGATCACTGGAACGGGTGCGGTAACTTCTTGTTCAGCAATAATAGCAACTGCCCCATTATTTACTGCTTCTTTAACATATTGATGACCATTCACTGTAAATCCAGCAATACAAATAAACAGACTTCCTTGCTTTACCTCACGGGAATCAATGGCAATATTCGTTATTTCTACGTCCTCAATTAATGAATTTCTGTTATAAAAAGATAGACTTGAAAGCAATTCTTTTAATTTCATAACAAACATCCTTTATTCATTAATGACCAACAATTTTAAGGCAAACTTGATTTGGTAAAACTCTATTCTGTCTCTTGAGTCTTTTTATCTCCTAAATAAATTCTCACCTGAGCGCCTTCCTCTAGCTTAGAACCTGCACTTGGTGCCTGATCAATAATGTAATCTCCTGTTCCACTTGTCTCAATCGATAGATTAACCATCATCTCTGCAATTTCACTCTTCGTGTGACCAATCAGGTCTGGCACCTCAACTTTTGGCTGTTCTGGCCAAAGGTATTCTTTTTCCAATCCATCCGTTCTCGGTTTTACTTCCATTGCCCTCATACTATCACCAATGATGGACCCAACAATTGGTGCTGCAACTGTTCCACCAAATTGTACGGTATTCTTTGGATTATCGATAGCAACATAGACTACAATTTCAGGATCATCTGCAGGGGCGAAACCAATAAATGAAACGATATGATTATTTTGCATATACCTTCCGTCTGGGCCTACTTTTTGCGCTGTTCCGGTTTTTCC
This sequence comes from Oceanobacillus zhaokaii, assembly GCF_003352005.1. Taxonomy (GTDB): domain Bacteria; phylum Bacillota; class Bacilli; order Bacillales; family Amphibacillaceae; genus Oceanobacillus; species Oceanobacillus zhaokaii. Next base: position 1,719,157 of record NZ_CP024848.1, on the reverse strand, counting down.
GCCTACCCGGTACCCTTCAACATATGCAGGCCTGCCTGTCCCTTGTGCAACAACACTTTCAAGCGCGTAACGAATTTCTTCAGATGTTGTTTCTGAAATAACCCTTTCTTTTAAAACAGGTTCCACGGACTCAACTGTCTGCTCTGTTTTTGCATCAATCCACTCTTTCGCAATATGTGGTTCATATAAGTAACCACCATTTACAGCTGCAGCTACTGCCATTACTTGCTGAATTGGGGTTACAGATACACCTTGGCCAAATGCTGTCGTTGCAAGTTCAACAGGTCCAACATTTTCAAGTTTAAATAGAATTCCAGAACCTTCACCTTGTAAGTCAATCCCTGTTTTTTGCCCAAACCCAAACTTATCGATATATGAAAATAGCTTCTCCTTACCAAGCATCAATCCTAAATTTACAAACCCTGGGTTACAGGAGTTCTGAACTACCTCAAGATAGCTTTGATCTCCATGACCTCCACGCTTCCAGCAATGGAGATGTGCACCACCAACTGTTATCTCTCCATCATCAAAATAGTGATCACTTTCTAAATCCACAACATCTTCTTCCAATGCTGCAGCTAAAGTGATAATCTTGAATGTTGATCCTGGTTCATATGTACTCCAGATTGGTAAGTTACGGTCAAAAACTGCAGCATCTACTTCTTGATAATTTTCTGGATTGAAATTAGGTCGGCTTGACATGCCAAGTACGCCACCAGTTTTTGGATTAACAGCAATTGCAATCGCACCATCTGGATTATATTTTGAAACGGCTAGATCAAGTTCTCTTTCCATAATTGTCTGTACTTTTGAATTGATCGTCGTCTTCAAATTCAACCCATCTTTTGGTGGACTGTAAATGTCTGCGAAATCATCTAATCTTCGTCCTTTAGCATCTGAGTAAAAGGATAAACTTCCTTCATCTCCACTTAATTGCTCATCATAATAAAGTTCAAGACCCATCAGCCCTTGATTGTCTATTCCAGCGAAGCCAAGCACATGAGATAAATAATCCCCATATGGATAATGTCGTTTTGAATCTTTAGCAAGGTAGACACCATCCATATTTAAAGTACGTATCGCTAATTCTTGTTCTTCGGATATTTTAATACCTTCAGGACGAATATTCACACTTGATCTTGATTTTGTAATCTGATCATAAATCTTATCAACAGATACATCTAATACACTTGCAAGTTTCCCCGCTGTCTCCTCTGGATCTTTGATTTGCCTAGGCATTACGACTAGTGAAGGTGCAGTAACATTCTCTGCTAATACCTCCCCATCCTCATCTAATATAAGACCTCGTTCAGGCTCGAACACGATATCCCTTGTCCATAATTCGTTCGCTTGTGCCATCAAACGATCACCAATAACGAACTGTACATAGCCTAAACGAACGCAAATTACTGCTAACACTAACAATCCAAAAAGAAAAACAGTGACTATCCTTTTTCTAACGACTATAGTAGATACACGTTTCATTTTCCATCCTCTTTTCATAGGTAGGCTTGTATCCACTATATGATTGTCAAAAACTGAATAGAACACTGTTTCGCGAACAAAAGCTTAAAGCTAGTTTGGGCGCTGGAGCTGGACTCGGCTTCTACTGTCATGGAAATTAATCAGGGAAATTTTTATACTTTCTTGATTTACCTATTGCAAATATTACTCATTTCCAGTCTCATCTTCTGGGTTTTCAGTTGCATCCTCTAATTCCTCGTCAGGCATAGTTGGAATCTTGAATTCTATCCCAAGATAATCATTTTCCTTAAGCGCAGTACCTTCTTTAATATTTTGCGTCACCGCAAAACCATTGCCGAGTATTTCAACTTTTAATTTTAATAGATCAGCCAATTCTAACGTATCCCGAACAGACCAACCGATAATATTAGGCATTGTCGGCTTGTCAGTTACCAACATAATCCGTTCTTGCGATAGAACTGTGTCGCCTTCTTTTACATTAGCTGATACAATCTTACTTCCATTACCAATGGTTGTAACGGTTGCACCTTGGTCAGTTAAGTTTTTAGCTATATCTGCTGCCTTCCCTTTCGCTAAGTTAGGGATTTCTATTAAATTAACAATATCCTCTGTATCCTTATCAGGGTCGATATTAAGATAATGCAAAGCATTTTCCATTACATTTGTAAAAATAAATGATACAGGCATGGATCCAGTTTCTGTAGTTTCCAGCTCTGGTTGTTGAACAGAAACATACATCATTAGCTGTGGGTCATCAATTGGAGCCATCCCAAGAAATGAAAATATATAATTATCCTTTCCTGTTAAATAGCCTCCATTAGGATTAGGGATTTGCGCAGTACCCGATTTCCCGCCAACAGAGTAATCCTGCAATTCGTATCTTCCAGAAGTTCCATCCTCAGAGGTGACAGTTGATTCAAGTAATGACCGTACTTGTTTCGCAGTCTCTTCAGAAATTGGTTCCCCCACAACATTCGGTGACTTTTCTTCAATTATGTCCCCTGTTGATGAATCAACAATTTTTTGAATAACATATGGCTGAAGCATTTTACCATTATTTGCAATTGCAGTTGCTGCCTTCATTTGCTGAATTGGTGTTAATGTCGTACCTTGTCCGAATGATGTTGTAATCTTTTCGAGTGGCCAATTATATAGAATTTGTCCTGCGACCTCACCAGGTAGATCGATCCCTGTCACTTTGTCAAAATCAAATGCATGTAAGTATTCAAGGTATTTATCGGCCCCTAGTTTTTCCCAAACTAGTTTTGCTGCTGCAACGTTAGAGGAACGTTCAAACCCTTCATCATAGGAAATTGTTCCCCAGCCTTTTCCGTTATTATGGTCATGGATTGGTGTAATTTTCTCATTAACTCTATAGCTTCCAGATTTAAAGCCTTCACTTCCATTATATACACCTTCTTCAATCGCCGCCGCCCAAGTAAATATCTTCATCGTTGATCCGGGTTCAAACGGGCTAGAAACTGCATCATTATACCAATTTTCAACATTTGCTGGGTTATTGGGATTATAGCTTGGCCGACTACTCATTGCGAGCACTTCTCCGGTCTTCGGATCCATAACGACTGCTGTTACTCTTTTAGGATTGTATTCCTCGTCTACTTCTGTAAGTACATCCTCTACAAGAGTTTGAATCTTTTGATCTAGTGTTAAATAAACATCATTTCCATCCTCTGGTTCCCGGATAATCTCATTCGGATTAAGCAGTCGATTATTGTATTTATCACGTTGGTAGGAGATAAAACCATTTTTCCCACCCAAAATATCATTCATTTCATTCTCAATTCCCGCGATGCCAGTTATTTCATTCTTGATTTCTTTTTCTTTTTGTACTTCCGTCTCTCTTGCGAATCCAATGATATGAGACGCAAACATTCCATTTGGATAATATCTGATGGAGTCTTTTTCAAAATTAATTCCTGGTAGTTTTAATTCGAGGATATCGTCTCGCTGTTGTTGCGATAACTCGTTCGCTATATTTCCGAACTCGACTTGAAAACGGTCATTTTCTATGCCATTCTGTATTGGCATTAATATATCTTCCGTTTCTACTTCCAATACTTCTGCTATTAATTCTGCTGTTTTTTCAGGATTAGTTACATGTCTAGGTGTGTCCGATTTCTCGGAATGTTTTTCATCAACAACCGCATACATTCGAAAAATCGGTCTATCGTAAGCTAAAGTCATCCCATTATTATCATAGATTTTTCCACGTTCTGCATACAGAGGATAAGATGATGTACGTTTTTGTTTAGCCCATTCATCTAAAGAAACACCATCAACAACACCTGTTGCTTGAATATACATGAACCTTCCTGTCAAAACAATGAAGGCTATAATGAATAATGGGAGCAGGACTCCTGCCACTACGTGTGTTGTTTTATTTTTCCTCATGATAAATGCCCCTTGCTAATTGTTGAATGCGTGTGCCTGTTTTACTTCAGCATCTTGAATTTTCAAGCCATTTTTCTTCGCTACTTCAATGATTCGTTCAGGTCTGCTGAGCTCTTTCTTTTCAAATTGGAGAGCTTCGTTCTTGAGTTCGAGGCTTTGTGCTGTTTTCTCCAGTGTTTGTAATTCCCGATTTAGTGCATCAGTAGAAGAAGAAAAAGATACAATAAAAATGGAAATTGCAATAAGAGCTACAGAAAAAATGGAATAAATTACTTTTTCTCCCTTTGTAACCCAACCTTGCTTCTTTACTTTGACAGCTACTTTCTTATCCTTTTTTGGGGCTTGCTGCGGACTTGATTGTTGCCAGCTACGTGCATAATTTGTATTCATTATTTTTTCCACCCTTCCTCATAAGCAAATTCATTTCCCCAGTTCTTTACTTTTTCTATTATTCGTAGTTTTGCTGATCTAGATCTGCGATTATCCTCTAATTCGCTATTTCCTGCGATAATCGGCTTCTTCGTAATCAATTTAAATGGCGCCTCATGATCTTTTGGTAGTACAGGAAGGTTTCTAGGGGTCTCTTTCGCCGTACTCCATTTCTTAAATGCCTGCTTACAAAGTCTGTCTTCTAAAGAATGGAAAGTAATGACAACAACTCTCCCCTCCAGACTTATTACCCTTGCTGCTTGGTGCAATGCATCATTAAAAGCCTCAAGTTCATCATTTACTGCGATTCGCAATGCTTGGAAAATACGTTTAGCTGGATGACCACCTGTTCTTCTCGCTGCTGCAGGAATACCCTCTTTAATAATTTCAACTAGTTCATGTGTCGTATTTATCGTTGCTGTTTCTCGGTATGCTTCAATTTTTCTAGCGATTTGTTTTGAAAATTTTTCTTCTCCATATTTGAAGAAAATCGAAACTAATTGATTGTAAGACCATGTATTGACAATTTCAAATGCTGTCAATTCCTGATCTTGGTTCATCCTCATATCGAGCTGTGCATCATGTTGATAGCTAAAGCCTCTTTCCCCTCTATCAAGTTGAGGAGAAGAAACACCTAAATCAAATAAAATTCCATCAACATGCGTAATATCATGTTCGGACAATTTTTGTTCCAGTCCACGGAAATTTGAATGGACAAAAAGAATATTGTCTTGATACTTAGACAATCTCTCTTTCGCTGCTGCTAACGCATCTAAATCTTGATCAAATGCTATTAATAGCCCGTCTTCATTTAATCTTGATGCAATTTCTTCTGAATGACCGCCACCGCCAACTGTGCAATCGACATATGTACCACTAGGCTTAATAGCAAGTCCGTTGATAGTCTCTTCTTTAAGTACACTATAATGTTCAAACATTTAAATGATCCACCCACTTTTCTTTATCAAAGTCCCGCTTTAACTTATATATCAAAATCCATTAGATTCTCGGCAATCTCAGCAAATGATTCCTCAGATGTTGAAACATATTCCTGCCAATTATCATTCGACCAAATTTCGATCCGGTTTGATACACCAATTACTGCACATTCTTTTTCAAGAACAGCATAACTTCTAAGTGTTTGCGGAATGTTTATTCTTCCCTGTTTATCTACTTCACATTCAACTGCTCCAGAAAAGAAAAACCGGGTGAATGCTCTAGCATCTTTTTTAGTTAATGGGAGTTTCTTTAACTTGTCCTCTAGGATTTCCCATTCATCCATTGGATACGCAAATAAACATTTATCAAGTCCACGGGTCACAACAAAAGATTCTCCAAGTTCTTCACGAAACTTGGATGGGACGATTATCCGACCTTTCAGATCAATGTTATGCTGATATTCTCCCATGAACATATAGTACGCCCCACTTTCTATTTTTTATATTACCACATCCCCCCACTCTTCACCACCCATTTATCTAAAATAGTAAATTTACATTTTAATCCAGGTGAATTCGTTAATTTTACCCTCATAGAAAAAGCTGTCAAACCAAGGTTTGACAGCTTTTCATTATATTAATATTACATTGTGGGAGCTAGTGGGGGACTATTCCCAAAAACTGCTATTTTCGATAGCAAATGATTAGTCGATAGAAATTCTAAATTGTATATCAGATTATAAATAAACGATGTAATGTTCCTCTTTAAATGAATAGGATTGCTTCAACGCCTCTTTTAAAAATTCTTTCCCATACAAATTTAAAAATGGCAATGGGTTCCACATCCGTTCTTGAAGCCCACCCTCAGGATGTAAAGCTAAATTAATTCGGTCAAACTCAGAAATCTCTATTTCATATTTTTCTTCTATCGTTCTTACAATTCTTTTTTCTAAAAACTCAACATCACGATGTAAATACAGTAAATTCTTATCTGCCAATTCACGAAGATCTACTCGTAATTCAGCGGCAATATTTCTTAATGGTGCATGTGCTTGCCTAATTATCTCCTTCAAATCATCCGCTAATTTATGTACGGGAGGATTAACCTTTGCCGCGAGCCAATCATTTTTAAAATCGGTTAAACCATGGTTTACAATGAATTCGATATCCAAATCATATTTATTAATTCTTTTTTCTATATTCCGTTCGACATAGGTTAGAGATAATCGTGGAACTACTGGAGGCATTTTTATCCCCAGCGCATGAAAAGCAGCCCTCAATTGCGCCCAATAACTAATCTCTCCAGGACCACCTATAAACGCTAACGAAGGAAATAATAATTCTTGCATTAAAGGTCGAGTGACTACATTATTACTTAATAATGATGGAGTACTCTTGGCAATTACCATTAATTCCTCAGTTGTAAATGTTATTTCTTCTTGTTTTCCAACCCATTCCTGATTTTGATTTCTAGTTAATAAGATCCGTTCATTATTTTTATGATAAAAAAGATTCGCGTCATCAAGCGTAACATCTAAGCCGAGAGAATATTGTTCTTGCTTTAATTGCTCTGATGTACGATATACACCTAAACTAATTTCCGGTTGGGCTTCAATCATATGAACAAAATGTTCTTTTTCCATTTCACGTATAAGTGGATGAGCAGAATCAATCAAAACTAACCCTTCATCATCAAACAATTGATAAATAACACGTGCAAAGAAATCCGTATAGGTAGCAGACTTTACTAGACAAGCATTCATAATGTCGTACAAGTCCTTTGTATACTCGCTTTCCATTAATTGAACAAATAAATTATCAAGCCAATCCTTGCTCTCTCTCTCATCAAGTGGAATGTGCGAAACGGAGCATTTTCCGATATTCTGTTGGGCTATTTTATATTTTTTCAATCGGTTCTTTTCCGGTAAATGTATATGGTTCATTTCTTCAAAATCATGATCTTCCCCAGCAATCCAAAACACTGGGATAACTGGAATATTTAATTCAGCTTCCTTTTGTTTTGCAAACTGAATAATCGAAATAACTTTATTAATTGTATACAATGGCCCAGTTAGTAATCCAGCTTGCTGCCCCCCGATTACAACAACACTGTTATCCTGATTAATCCTTTCTATATTTATGAATGTTGATGCTGGCGCTCCCCATTCCCCATTGATTTTATGTAAAACCTTTGTTAAACCTTTACGATTAAAAGAACGTGCATTTAAATCCTGGATTCGTTTCTGATAATCATCAAATGGCTTATAATCAAAAAACTGCATTATCTCTGCCTTATTATTTCTATAATCATTTATTAGCTTTGCTTGTTTCGTTAGCTTTATCGGGTTAATCCACATAAATTCCTTGCTCCTTTTGTATCTTTATCTCCAGAATGTATTGTACAGTGTTTTCTGTTGTATTTCACGTATTCTGTTTTAAGAATAATCCGAACCTTACTTTGTAATTATAGTTTATATTAGTTCTATAATAATTCCAATGATAACAAGGCAGATATATAAGAATAGAAAAAGCAGAAAATATATTCTCCAAGCTAGTTTGAATGCCTTCGTAATCTTTACTTCCGTTTCGAATTTCCATTGCAAATAAATAAACAATCCTAGTAAAAAGAGATAAAAAACTAATACAATACCAATAACATTGAGATCGAACGTCATATTTAATATTAAAACTACAGCTATCATATAAAAAAGTGTAGTCCAATTTACCGCACTATGAACCGCCTTCCAGACTGGTTGGTGAAATTTAATGAAAAAATAATAAATAAGTGCTGTTAGAACAAATGGAACTGTCGTTAAGAATGCAATTATATAGATGATAACATCCACCATTATTTTGAGTTTACTCCTTTATACTTTTACTCCTTAATAAGGAGAATCGATTATGTACTCTTCATATCAAAGCGCTATTACAATTCTTATATATTGTACCAAATAGAATTATCTTTAGGGTAAAAATATTAAACTAATTTCTATAATAGCCTTTAATTTCAAAATAATCGACGCTGTATTATAATGAATTCTTATAAACTACTTGATTTTTCAAAATCGTTTACTAAACCGATAAAAGACATGAATGCCATTATTTGCATTCATGTCTTTTATCGGTTTAATCATTTTTACTTTGCTTTACCCAGCTCCAGAGTTTCCCCATTTCTTCCCATGCATGATCATATCTTAAAAGTGCTTCTTTCAATTGTTTGTTTTCTAATTCTAATGTAACCACTTTTTCTTTCTCTATTTGCAGTATGTGATGTTCATCAGGGTATTTGGTTCTCATCTTCTCTAATAATAGAATTGCGGAATCTATCGTATCAAGCTCGGGATTATCCGCTTTCACAAATTTCCATATATCCTTTCTGCCCCCGTGCTTCCTTTCCTCTTTCGCTAACTGAATTGCATCCTGATATTGTTTACGGATTGTTGCATTCCACCTAAATCCACATGCTGCAGATGTACGTGACAACTGTTCCGCTACTTCCTTAAACGCCTCCAGCTGCGTCTTACCCTCTCTAATATAGCGCAGTACCGTTTCTGCCAACAGAATATCTTCATCCTTAGTCCAGGCATCCTGACGTGTCTCGTTCATTACACCCCTCCTTATCACTTTGGTATCAATGTATGCAAAAAATAGGAAAGCTAGAATACATGTTTACATTTTTTATGATTAAAAATAGGCTGTTTTATAAAAGAATATTGCTATTTATAGGAAAACATGCTAGTGACAAACTGTGATTGTAGCAAGTGGACAGTATTTTTTTGTAGAGTTTCAGCTTATTGATAGTTGCGGAACAATCAGTAGTATAGGCACAAACCCAGTGGAAGAAACACACCGAGACTCCTTTGGGAATAAGGCTCACCAGCTCCCCACGGAAAGCGATGTGTATTTCAGGAGCGACTGGCCAGAGAGCAATTGAAAAAACTACATAGTTCGGACTTTATATGACCAACAAACGAGACGAATAAAACAAAAATAAAAAACAGACCACAAAATGTGATCTGTTTTTTATTTGTATTCTAGAAGATTAGTTAGCAACTACTTCTTTACCATCGTAATGTCCGCAAGATTTGCAAACGTGGTGTGATTTAGTTAATTCTCCACAATTTGAACATTCTACCATGCCAGGTACAAGTAATTTTTTGTGTGTACGACGTTGATTTTTAACTTTTTTAGACGTTCTTTGTTTAGGTACTGCCACGACAAACACCTCCTTCAAATGAAAGCAAAGTTTGAATGTTTATTCTTATTTGTCTTTCTGTTTATTTTCAAGTAATGACGCCAATTTTTGAAAACGTGGATCTATCGTTTTTTCTTTCTTTTCTTCTGTAACATATTCCCAGTCCTGCCCTTTAATCGGAGCAGCATTCTCAGGGTTTGCTTCATTAGAAAATACACGAAAAGGAATCTCTAATAAAATATTTTCCTCTATATATGGAGTTAAGTCAAGCACTTCTCCATTTACTGGATGAATTTCATCTTCCTCTTCTTCTGTACTATAATAAGATGATGTGGTGAAAACCTCTGTCGCTTCAATTTTAAACGAATAAGGTACATCCACTAGTGTACGTGCGCAAGGTAAAATCATTTCTCCTTCAATTTCAAAAGAGCATAAGATTTGTTCTCCTTGTACGCTACAATACCCGTGTACTCTTACGGGCTGTATTTTACGTATATCATTATTCATCGTTTCCAGTTCAGAAACATCCACATAATCATCAAATTTAAACGGTTCATTATAAGCACTTTTTTTAATTTGACTTAATGCAAATTTCATTATTATCACCTCAAGGCAACAAGAGTAATTTTAAAAGAAAAATGTACTTTTGTCAACATATTTTCTTTACAGATACATTAACACACTTCACCTATCATAGCATGAAATTTTTTATAAGCTTAGCATTGTTCTGATCATAATGTTAATTAAATCAAAGATGCTATTGACTTATTTTTTTGATACAATAATTCCATTATACTATAGGAGCTGAATGTATGAAAGCCACCGGCCTAATTGTTGAATATAATCCATTTCACAATGGACATATGTATCATATAGAGGAATCAAAAAAAGCGACAGACGCTGATTGTATCATTGCTGTCATGAGTGGTAGTTTCTTACAACGCGGGGAACCGGCCATTATTGATAAATATCATCGAACGAAAGCTGCAATAAAATCCGGTATCGATATTGTCCTTGAGCTTCCGTATGTATATGCAGTACAAAATAGTGATATCTTTGCGCATGGGGCAGTACATATTTTAAATGAGATTGGTGTATCGAGTATTTGTTTCGGAAGTGAATCTGGAAACATTTCCCCTTTTCTAAGTAGCTACGAAACATTTAAAAATAATGAGAACATCTATAATCTTGCATTAAAACAAGTGCTAGCAGACGGAAAGTCATTTCCAGAGGCAAGCCGAGCTGCATATGAGCAGATTAACTTAACAACGAAAGAGATAGACCTTGCAAAGCCGAATAATATTCTTGGATTTAGCTATGTAAGAGCAATTTTAGATAATGAGCTGCCAATTGATCCCATTACAATAAAACGAACAAAGAATAATTATCATGATGAGTCGATAACTAGTAATATCGCTAGTGCAACAAGCATCCGAAAACTATTAATAGAGCATAATGAGCTATCGGCTACTGTAAAACAGACCATACCAAAAGAAACTGTAATTCAATTACAATCCTATAATCGCATGGCATCATTTTGGCATACATGGGAACTTTACTTTCCAATTCTTCATTACCGGGCGATGACAATGCCGTTAGAGGAACTGGGCATGATTCACGGGATTGATGAAGGATTAGAGCATCGTATCAAAAGAACTGCGAAACAGGCAACTTCATTTCAGCAATGGGTGACATTAATTAAAACGAAACGCTATACATGGACGAGGATTCAACGATTATTTGTTCATCTCCTAACCAATACGAAAAAGTCTGAAATTACGTCTATCATTGATCAACCTTCTGTACCTTATGTCCGAGTACTTGGATTAACCAATACTGGTAAAAATTACTTAAATATGAAAAAAAAGAAAATGGAGGTCCCGATTTTTTCAAACATTAAGCGTGATGCACCACTGATGCTTAGAATAGAAGAAAGAGCAAGTAATGCGTATTATAGTATTCTCCCGCCGGAAGCAAGAATACAGGCAATTAAACAAGAATACAAAGGACCAATTATCCATTAAAATCTATTAAAGAAAATCGACCTCTTACATCGAAGAAGGTCGATTTTGATTTTGCATATAGATCCTGCTGTTTTTGAGTTAGGCTTAATCTTAGTTTACCGATTTGCTAGCGAAATATTTTCAAAATTAGATGCAACCTACTCACAAAATAAGGAAATCAAAGATTTTCTAAATACTTGAGTGCTTCTGCAAATGTATCAACAGGTACAATCTCCATTTTAGTCCCAATTTCCTCTGCGGTTTGTTTTGCCACTTGATAATTTGAATCAATCGCACCATTTTCATTTGCTGCAAAGAAAATATCAATTCCTTCTTTATCAGCCGCAACGATTTTCTTATCGATTCCACCGATTCGTAGTACATTACCATCGTAATCAATTTCACCTGTACCGGCTATTTGATATCCTTTTGTCAAATCTTCCTCTATTAGTTGGTCATAAATTTCAAGTGAGAACATGAGCCCTGCACTAGGTCCTCCAATATTACCGCTTGAGAATTCTATTTCTGGTTCAACTGCGACACTCCGGTCGGTCACTAAGCTTATGCCAATCCCAACTTTATTATCGATTGCTTCAAAAGCTTTCAAAATTATGTCCGTTGACATTTTTTGATTTTTTCTTTCAAAGTCTATTGTAATGGTTTCTCCTGCTTTTTTATCTTCAACATAACTTACTAATTGTTCTGATTCTTGTATTTCTTTCCCATCAATTCCAGTAATCCGATCGCCAATTAATAGTTTTTCCTCTGCAGGCATTCCTTCGACAACAGAAGCAACATAAACACCATTATACGAAATTGTGATGTCCTCTCCCGCTGCTTGATATGCAACAACGGTCGCTGCTTCCTGCGAGTTTTCCATAACTTGAAGTTGCGCCTGCATGTATTCATTCTGAGTAGTGCCTTCGGGAAACACCTGATCGATTGGCAATATCTCATTGTAAGGAGTAATCTTTGCCCAAACATATTGCAAAGGCGTTGCTTGTAAACCACTAACCGTTACAAGATGCATATCACCCTCACTTTCAAATCCATTCTTAACTTGAATAATTGGATTTAGAGCATCTGCTCCGCCAGGCTTTTGAATATAGTAAGGTAGTTGGTATCCTGCTATTAAATAAGCAAAGGCGATGATTAAGATAAAGTAGATTATATTTTTCTTCGATACATTCATTTTTTTGCTCATACTCCTTCCAGATATACTTATTCAGAATCCGTTCACATATTATAAAACATATTCACACTAGCTTGTAACATGTATGTGTATCCATGCAATTTCCATTTCAAAAAAAGTGTATGTCATAATTATCCGCTCTAAGTGCGTATATTAGTAGAGAACTTGTACAAAGCGTAATCCATTATTTAAACAAGCTAAAATTTATTTTACTACTAAGTTAATTAGATGTACAGAACCCTGGGTTAGCATCCCAGCCAAAAATCACTTGTAAAATCAACCGTAAAAATGCCACTTTTTACTTACTAGATGTAGGGGGACTCCCATTGATACAAATAATAAAAACATTACTCTTTTCAGGATTGACCATTTTCATTACGATTTCACTTATTCAGTTTCCGGATCAAGCCTTGGAAGCGAGTATTCGTGGATTAAACTTATGGTGGGAGGTAGTTTTCCCTTCACTGTTGCCGTTTTTCATCACTGCAGAGTTATTACTAGCATTTGGCGTTGTAAATTTCATAGGGGTACTCTTTGAGCCAATTATGCGGCCATTATTTAATATACCTGGTGTCGGAAGCTTTGGATGGATGATGGGAATGGCTAGTGGCTATCCGACAGGGGCGAAAATTGCTGCCAGGCTGCGAGAGGAAAACCAACTTACACAGGTTGAAGCAGAGCGACTAGTCGCATTTACAAATAATTCGAGTCCTTTATTTATCTTTGGTGCTATTTCTGTAGGATTTTTTCACGATGCCTCTTTAGGGATATTGATTGCTGTTTGTCATTATACTAGTAACGCAATTGTTGGCGTTGCGATGCGGTTTCATGGGAGAAATCGAAAAGGGATTAAGTTGGAGAAGCAAAAGAGAGTATCCTTGACAACGGCTTTTAAAGCAATGCATCGGACAAGATTAAAAGACAAAAGACCATTCGGGGAAATTCTCGGAGATGCAGTTCTAAATTCGATTAAAACATTAGTCATGGTCGGAGGCTTTATAACCTTGTTTTCCGTTCTAATAAAGCTCCTCTTCTTGGTTGGAGTTACACCGGCGATCGCAGAATTAATCCAAGGTATCTTATCACTGTTCAGTCTACCAATCGAATTTGCGCTTCCTTTTTTATCAGGATTATTCGAAATAACAATAGGAGCAAATATGATAACCCAAATTACGACAGACTCATTATTACCCCAATTAATTCTGGTTAGCTTTATTCTTGGATTTAACGGGTTTTCCGTGCAAGCTCAGGTTGCCAGTATTTTAGCTAAAACAGATATTCGATTCTTACCGTATTTCTTTGCACGTTTATTACATGGCAGCATTGCAAGTATATTAACAATTATCTTGTTCAAACCGCTGTATCTTGATAAGGAAACCTCCCAGACGAGCAACATGCCAGGATTTCAAGAGTCAGATTATAATGTTTGGACTAATATATTCAATTTAATAGCGGAAAACGGTGCACTGTTTACTTTCTTTTTCTTGGGAATCGGAATCACTATACTTTATCGGAGAAATATAAAAAAGCAATAGAACATAATGAAACAACACTCTGACTGATAATTAGCGAGAGTGTTGTTTTCTAATATTATCGATGACCAAATTTCTCTTTCAGTGCTTCCAGAACAACATCTGGCACCAATCCAGAAATATCACCATTATACTTTGCAATTTCCTTCACAATACTCGAGCTTAGGAAGGAGTATTGATTATTTGTCATAATAAAAAATGTTTCCACATCTTGATTAAGCTTCCGATTCATAGATGTTACTTGCATTTCATATTCAAAATCACTTACTGCTCTTAATCCACGAACAACTGCATTGGCTTGTTTTACACGAGCGTAATCCATTAATAGGTGATCCGAGGAATCTACAGTGACATTCGGCAGATGTTTTGTTGATTCTCTCATTAAATGAATTCTCTCTTCGACCGTAAACAACGGTGATTTAGATTGATTATTAAAGACAGTAACGATTACATTTTCAAATATTTTTGCGCCTCTTGTGATAATATCCAAATGTCCATTTGTAATAGGATCAAAGCTACCTGGACAAATCGCCAACTTTCCCATAATGCCAACTCCTTTTTTAATTCCTTCGATAAATTGTAATCCCAATAGTCCCACCATAATTTTCATGTTTAATGAGGGATAATGGGCCATAGCTTGCTGCCAATTTATCTTCAAAATCATGTTCACAATATATAATTCCATTTTCTTTGATTAAGTTAGATTCAATAATTTTTATTAAAATCTTATCGTATTCGACTTTTTTATATGGGGGATCAAGTAAGATTAAATCGAATTGCAACTCACGTTTTGCTATCGCTTTTAATGCACGAACGGCGTCCGTTCTGAATAATTCTACCTTGTCCTCTATTTTCACTGTTTTTAAATTCTCTGAAATAGTATGTATCGCTTTCGGATTTTTATCAACAAACACACCCGAATCCATTCCCCTGCTAATCGCTTCGATTCCTAACGAACCACTTCCAGCAAAAAGATCAAGTACAATACCACCGTCAAAAAAAGGTCCCATCACTTGAAATACAGCCTCTTTTACCTTATCGGTTGTCGGTCTTGTCGATTTACCAGGGACAGACTTTAATTGTCTTCCTTTGAATTCACCTGCTATAACCCGCATGTCATCACCTCGTTATCCAACTAATCAAAATTAATATTACCACAAACAAGCATTTTGTTCAGCAGAATGACTACCTAACTCTCGCTGCGTTAGGAAAAGATTCCCTGTTTAGGTATATTATTTTTCTCTTTGTACATAATAACATAATGATTCAACTAATTGTTAGCTTGGTTGTTTCAATACGGAGAAGGACTTATACTTCCCCATAAGTTCTTCTCCGGTTTCTCCTCTCCCTTTACCTATTTGTTTTTTTATACTAAAAAACAAAAGGACCTGCAGAGTCTTTCTCTGCAGGATTTTTTGTTTTCTAGATTTAATCAATCATTTGCTACTATGTTAGATAAATCCGAACTAACTTAGGATGATATTTGCTTCCTGGCTGGTCGCTCCAGAAATACACTACGCGCACCTTAGGGCGGCTGGTGAGCCTCTTTGTGCTAACGCACTTCAGAGTCTCACCGAGGCCGTTACTCCCAGTAGTCTTCGTGTATTTCTTCCGCTGGGGAGGGGACTGAATTTAGAGACATAAGAATTACTTACCCACTAACTAACGTGGTTTAATTTTAGCAAAGGAATAAAGACTTGTGAATAGCAACTTCTGTCCAGATCTGAAATCACAATTACTACTAGTTCGCACTTTATATCATCCATAATAAAAAATAACCATTGTAGGATATTTCACTACAATGGCTTTTATATTCCCATTTTATAATCATAATCATATTGCTTTGCCTCATCAGGTTTCGCATTTTCATAGTCGGTTTTGATGAACGGCTTATAAGATTTATCTACTTTAGAAACAAATGGCAGTTTTAATAATTTATATTCGATTTTATCTATTTCCGTTTGGTCAACATAAATAACAGCATATTTTAACTTCTTGGATACATAAATCAAGTTACCAAAACGCTTAATTTGTTTAATATTTTTCGTATGTTGAAACCACACGATAATACCTTGCCGATTCGTTCTCATTCCTTACCCTCCCTATTATGTTTCCATATAGGATATCTAACGATACTTTATGTATTCCAAATAATTACCATTAAAATTTAAAAAATTTATTCAATCAACTATCTTATCGCTTTAGATAGTTGATTGAATTGTTAATGTGAGCATCCACATGCCCCACCATGACCACAGCCACTATCTGTTAATGCTGCTCCGTCCTTAGGTGCTTTAATTTGTTCACTTACACTTAATGCAACATAGCTACTGATCTCATCTAGCAAATTTTGCAAGTTTCGTTCAGCAACCTTAAACATTGCGACTTTTTCGTTCATATCCATTTCCCTTTTGGTAGAACGAACTTTCTTCATTATTTCGTTATAATCCGGATGATATCTTCCAAATCTCTGAATATCATCATAATGTTGTTTCATATCTGTAAAAGCACGAATAAGTTCTTGTGCTTCTGTATCTTCATAAAGCGCAACTTGTCTATTCTTATAATCATCCATTACTTCTGATTCCATAATCATCTTGCCAAGTTGCTCTGATTGGTCGAGAATTTCAACATATTCTAATGTTGCAATCAAGATTAACACCCCCAACTAGTATATTACCATTTTAAGTTGCGAATGAAAATAACTTGGCTCATTAATCTTTCATTGCATCAGCAAATTGCATTAACATCCCAACCATTTGCATATTACTGCTGATTTTTTCCAGTCGCTGTGGAAGGGTTTTCCCGTAAAATTTCTTTGCCTCCTTTTCCATCTCTAAAATATTATTCGGGTCTCGAGATAAGTAGCGATACCACATAGGATTATAGCGAATAAAATTAGCTAATTGCGGGTTTTCAATTATATACTGATAACTATATTGATCCATCGAACCACTCCTTAGTCACGAAACCAGTTAAATGGGTCCTTTGTTGGTTCACTTGGCTTCTTTGATTGTTGATACTGACCAATTACCTCTTGAATGGTAGAAATCGTGTTGCTTAGCTGCTGCACTTGACCTTGTACTTTATTTATATCAAAGTTTTCGGTAAGCTTCATGAGTTGGCTCATTAATTCAAAATTTTTCTGTTCACTTTTGTTTTCGTCTTCTTTTACTTGCTCCTCTTTATATTGTTTCCAATGTGGATCATCTTCGCCGAGAAGAACCCACTTTTCATAATACTCTTGCCATGACTTACCATTTTTTCTTACTTCTTTAATTAAAGCTGGATGTTCATTAATAAATTTTTTAAACGCAAGCACCGTTGGATCAAGATGTTGAACTTCCATTATATTCACCCCACATAAATCGTTCTCTTTTACTAATAATTTATGCGGGCTACTGACATACGTGCAAGAAAAAAGAACTTATAGCGGTTTGGCTAGAAAGTTCTGTGTATAATATAATTTATAGACACCTACACCTAAATGAGTGTATTCTTTCTTGAACAACGCCTCACGATGACCCTCACTATTTAACCATCCTTCCATCGCTGCTGGTGCGTCGGTATACCCTGCAGCAATATTCTCCCCAGCTGCAGAATAAAACACATCTTCAACGGCTAATCTTTCTTTAAGTCCATTTCCATTTAAGCTATCATGGGAAAAATAATTGTTTTCCTCCATATCTTTACTATGCCTGAACGCAACCTGAGCAACAGGATCCTCCCATAGCAAAGATTTTAGTCCTTGTTGATTACGAAAGACATTTGTAATATCAAATACTTGCTGTTCCATTCCAGACTCAACATTTGCCCATTCCTCTTCTGTTAAGGTTGATCCTTCAGGTAAATCTCCACGGTATTGAATTTGATATGGACGATGCTTTAATAATATTCCTGCCGTTAATACACGAATAGACGATAATTTATTTGTAAAGGTATCAAAATAAAATTGTGCAAATAAATGGTCGCCCAGCTTCACCAATGGGCGCATATTCCGCTCTTCATTAGTTAGTTTAAACGTATACGATGACAAGCCTTCATTAAATGATACTTCATTTTCAAAAGTAAACTGTTCATCTAATGAAGTAAAGCTTTGTCCGATGGAAGCACGCTCATCCTTTAAACTAGACCCGGTTGCATATACCGTTTCGATTTGGTTATTTTCAATACCAAACTGAATATACTCTAATTGACTATCGGTATACACCCACCATTCATAGCCGTATGCACTAGCATCCCTTCGAATCGGCTCACCATATATTTCAATCAGCTGCTCGCTGGACCTACCAATCCAACCAAATAAATCTCCCTCTATCGGAAGCTTGCTTTGTTTCCCCTCATCCTTAGGAGCAGATTTATTCTCTAACATATTGGACTTTTCTTTAACTTCACTGACAATACTATCGATTGCTACATTTGGTGACATATTCTTTTCTTCTAAAATATAAAAAGCAATGAAGGCAATAATAGTGATAAATATTAAACTTCGAATAAATTTCATTCTATGACTCTCCTCTTAGTTACTAGCCATTGCAAATCTGAAAAGATCTTTCTCCAAAAATAACAATAATAGAGTTTATGTTAAACCAAGGCATTTATTCTCTCTTTTGCGTTTTATATTATAGAAAAATTCTACTCAGCACAATGTAATGCCTGTGACTATATTTGGAGAAGTTTTAAAAACTTGAGTTTAGGAAAGCTTTTTTACGACAGTCTTAGTTGCAAATATTCGCTTAAAAACTTTTTAAACTTTCTAAACTACCTAAATAGAATGTTTTTCATTGCAACTTAAGCGTTTTCGTAATATGATTAATAGAAGATGATTAACATAAGAGGTGTATAAAATGAGATTAGAAAACACAGGTATTGAAGACATTATTGTTGATTTAAAACCTTTGGATCACATTACTGGTAAACACGCCTTTATCCGTGCAGGTCAGTGGGATTACGAAAGAGTAACTTACGATTATAAGATTGGTTCCAAAGAAAAAAACATTACATATTATATTCGTATCCAAGGCTATGCTCTCGAAGGAGATGTTGATAGAAGAAATGCCATAATCAAATTACTTCCACCACTATTAGGGAAGCATTATTACCCACATGGAATTGAATACGGAGAAGAAGAGGATTTCCCAGAAAGTCTAGTTGAACGCGCACATACATTAACAGCAAAAGTAGCAGAAGAGCTCACAAGCTTTAAAAAGGAAGTAACAGAAAGCAACTAAACATATAAAAAGGTGAAAGCAGAACAACACTGCTTCCACCTTTTTGTTTTATTTTAGAATCCCCAGATTGCCCGGAAGAGATTAGTCGTTTCACCAGCATCCCAGAAGATATATAAAAATAAATATACCATCACACCAGTTATGGCGGTAAAGAACCAAATTACTGCAGTAACAGGTCCTATTTTTCTATGTATTCTAATTTTTCGTTTGAATGCCAGAATTAGCGTAGCTACTACAAAAACTGCACCAGATGTTGCTAAAATAATATGGAAAATTAGAAAAATCGTATAATAGATTTTTAGATCCTCAGGACCCCCAAAGCTAGTATTGCCAATAAAAATAGTTCGAGACATATAGATTATAAGGAAAAGCAATGCACTAATCGCGGATGAAATCATCGTTATTTTATGCGCCTTTGCCTTCCCTTTAATGATAAAATTCCAGCCAATTGCCATTAAAACGGCACTTAATATAATAAATAATGTACTAATTGTTGGTAAAAAAGGCATCGTTTACATGTTCCTTTCAAAATAATAATTAAAAACGAAGCTAGCTTGATCGATTCCTTCAACTTTTATTACTAATCTGATATAAATACCATGGACTCTACCATATTAATTTAAGAATCAGATGGCAGCGGATCAACCTTCAAACTTTCCTTAGAAAACCATTTAAAGAATATTCCTGCTAGAATAAATCCATAGGTAATTTCTTGAATGACCTTCATTACAATTCCACCCAATTGCTGATCTTCTAATACATCCATCGAAGTAAATAACCCTGGACCTGTTAAAGTACTAGATATACCCTGTAACACATCAACTGGCACACATAGACTTAATGCCGTTATCCATGCTCCGCCACTCGAATAAGAGGCATATAGCGGTTCCGATGCAAAAATAATAATTACACAAGCTGGTGTCATTAACACTGCACTAATAAATACATAAGCAATTTTAAGTAATGGTTTTAATCGATCCAATTCCTTTACAGGAGCTAGAACTGGTAACCACATATTAAATGCTGCAATAAATAAAACTAAATGGATTAAAGTATGAGCAATCGTTGATGACTTTGAAAAATCAAATACAAATGGGACATGATAAAAACTAAACAGACTATAAAACAATAATACAGATATGATTGGATTGGCAAGTACCTTTAATGCCGGTCTTATAAATGGTGCATAAATAATCTTCTTCCAAATCCATTCTGGTAACCCTTTAATAATGAGAATTGGAACGATAAGTATATAAATTGCCATTTGTGTCATATGTGCAGTTAACGTAATATGCGACATTAAATCTACGGGTGATCCCTTTACAGCATAAATTAACAATATCGCAAAATAAAACAAAAATTGTTGTTTTAGACTGGGTTTATCTTCTCCGCCAAAGCGATGTCGATATGGGCCTGTAATTAATGCATA